>JAIXTU010000023.1 GCA_027483785.1 Flavobacterium sp. | reverse complement strand
GAGCTTGTCGAAGGCTAATTTTTTGGGAAGCTAGAAGCTAGACACGAGAAGCTAGACTTCGATGAGTTAGCCATTTGACGTATCGATTTCCCGCCTGAACCCACGTGTCGTCGTTGCCTGAGCTTGTCGAAGGCTAATTTTTGGGGAAGCTAGAAGCTAGACACGAGAAGCTAGACTTCGATGAGTTCACCATTTAACGTGTCATTTTTCCCGCCTGAACCCATATATCGTCGTTGCCTGAGCTTGTCGAAGGCTATTTTTTCTTTTTTCGCTTCCGATAGCTATCGGAATTCTATTTTTTTTCTTTTTTCTATTTTCTTCAATCTTTCAATCTTTCAATCTCGCAATCTCGCAATCTCCAAAAAAAAGACCTCCGTTTCCGAAGGCCTCTTCCTCAATCAACCAATCATAACTATTTCAATATCTTTTAATTTTTAGTGCTCATTCTTCCACGAGTACCATCGGCGCGGTAGTAAAAATACGTATCGTCTTGGTAAGCAGTGTTGTAGCTGTAGTCGTAACCGCTGTGATAGGTTCGTTTACGGATGTCGCCTGTGAAATTCGTAATATTTCCACGACGGTCGTATTCAATGCGTAAACCACCAATTTGGCTCATCGCAAAACGATTGTACCGCATGTAAATAGTACCAATTCGATTCACGCGATCAAAAGCATCATAGTTGATAAACACGTTTCCCACTCTGCGAACGCGTCCGAAAGCATCGTGTTCAATGCGTACGCCGTAGTTCACTTCCACGTGGTTTCTGCCTCGAGCCTGAGCGCGGTTTCCAGCTTGGCGGTAGTAGTAATCGCCGGTGCTTTCGGGTCTCGTATTGAAATCGAATTGCCCGTCTGGAAATACATAAAAGTCTATTCCTCTTTCAGTGAAAACAAAAGGTTCTGCATTTTCAACAGCGCAAGGAAAATCGTTAAAAGCAGTAGCCGTTGTTAGTGTTCCGAACGTTAAAGCTACAAACAGTTGTAAAGTAATTGTTTTCATCATTTCCAAAATTTTAAAACTTCCTACTCTTTCGATTTTCGGTTTTCTCGAATTCAAAACTTGAATTGTATAAGAACATCCAAAGCACATGCCGAAAATGGCTGCGAGACGTATACCAATCGAAGCTCAAACGTTAGACTTCTTTTTAGTTAATTGATATTCAATAAAATAGATTTGTTCGCTTTACGAATCGTTGACCAAGCGTTAACAAGTCGTTTGAAGTTGCGAAGTCTTTCCATTCCGGTTTTAATGCGCTTTAAAAGCGTGTTTCGTTCGCGTTTGGATAAAAACAGTCTAACTTTTAGGTGTTTTGTATCGTTGCAACGAATACCTAACGCTCGGCTTTAATTCCAACCATCTGATTATCAATATCTCAAAGATGGTTTATTGCAAGAACTGAGTTTTTAGCAATTGTATTTTTGGGAAGTCGTAAAAAAGTGGTTATTTCGCCGCTGAAAATGCGTTAGAAAAATTCGTTTCGCTGTTTCTGCTCCTTTAGCGAATTTGCATTATTTCAAGTACTCGCTTCTGTAGGTCAAAATTTTGTTACGCGCCACTTAGGCACACCTTTTTTTATTTAGAAAACCAACGTTAGCGAATGAGTAAATTACCTCAAGAACACAAGTTTATTGATCTTTCAGACTACGGTCGGCCAGCAGCAAAAATCATTGCTATTTCTTTAAAAAACACATCGTTAACACCACTTCATGTGACATTCGGATTTATCATCTCCGGTTGTATCGCGATCTATTGCATTCTGTCTGATCACTATTTCTTAGCCGCTTTTTTCTTAATTGTAAAATCGGTTTTAGATGCTGCCGATGGCGAATTATCGCGCGTGAAACAAACACCTTCGTACGTGGGGCGTTACACCGATTCGGTGGCAGATATCATCCTAAATTTTTTTATTTTTCTGGCGATTTGGTACGTGACCGATATTTCCATTTGGATTTGCTTGATTGCTTTTTTAGGACTTCAACTACAAGGAACGCTCTACAATTACTACTATGTGATTTTAAGAAATCGCTTTGCAGGCGATACTACAAGTCGCGTAATTGAAGATAGAACGCCCATTGCTTTGCCTGGCGAATCGCAAAAGCATGTTAATGTACTGTTCTTTTTATACAAGTTGTTTTATTCCGTTTTTGATAAAGCGATTTATGCGCTCGATCGAAACGCGAGTAAAGGACAAATTTTTCCGAATTGGCTTATGACATTTGTATCCACTTTCGGATTAGGTTTTCAGCTTTTCGTAATTGCGTTCTTGTTGGTATTCGATTTCAAACACCTGATTCTACCTTTCTTTGTAGCGTATACGGCAATGATTTCCATTTGCATAGGCGTACGTCGGTACTTTTATCATTTTATTGCAAAAGAAAAAACCAACCGAATTTGAGGGTTCAAATCCAGTTGGTTTCCCGCTTTTACGAGCAATCTTATGCCTGCAGCGTTACTATTAGAAGTTGAATTGCAAATCGAAACGATCTAAATTCATCACTTTAGTCCAAGCCGCAACGAAGTCTTTTACGAACTTTTCTTTGGAATCATCACTCGCGTAAACTTCTGCTAAGGCACGTAATTCTGAGTTCGATGCGAAGATTAGATCAGCGCGCGTTGCCGTCCATTTCAAGGCTTTAGTATTGCTGTTACGGCCTTCAAAAATTTCTTGCGTATCGTCGGTTGCAGTCCAAGTAGTTCCGATTTCCAACAATTTTACAAAATAGTCGTTGTTGAGTTGGTCTTTGGTATTTGCTAAAATTCCGTGTTTATTGTTGTTGTAATTCGCGTTAAGCGCACGTAAACCTCCAACTAAAACGGTCATTTCTGGAGCAGTTAGTGTTAACTGTTGTGCTTTGTCGATCAGCAATGCCTCTGTTGGAACGGTGTATTGCTTCTTGCTGTAGTTTCTGAAACCGTCGGCTATTGGTTCCAAAACTTCGAACGAAGCTACTGCGGTTTGTTCTTGCGAAGCATCCATACGTCCGGCGGTAAAATGTACTTCGAGAGCGTAACCTGCATTTTTAGCCGCTTGTTCTACCGCTGCGCTTCCTGCCAAAACAATAATGTCTGCTAAAGATACTTTTACATCTTTCGATTTTGAATTGAAATCATTTTGAATGCGCTCGTAAACAGCAAGTACTTTTTTCAATTGAGCTGGGTTGTTTACTTCCCAACTACGTTGTGGCTCTAAGCGAATACGTGCTCCGTTTGCACCTCCACGGCGGTCTGAAATTCTAAATGTAGAAGCCGAAGCCCAAGCTGTACTCACCATTTCCGACAAGCTCAAGCCGCTTGCCAATAAAGTTGTTTTAAGTTTGGCGATATCTTTTGTGGTCACTAATTTGTGATTTACCGCCGGAATCGGATCTTGCCAAAGTAAGTCTTCTGATGGCGCTTCTGGTCCGAGGTACGTTGTTTTTGGGCCCATATCGCGGTGTGTTAATTTAAACCAAGCGCGTGCAAAGGCATCGTTGAATGCATTTGGATCGGCCATAAATTTGCGTGAGATTTTCTCGTATTCCGGATCGAAACGCATCGATAAATCTGTAGTTAACATATAAGGTTTATGCTTTTTCGTTTTATCGAAAGCATCTGGAATTACTAAATCTTCGGTTTTGGCTATCCATTGGTGTGCTCCCGCCGGACTTTTAGTTAATTCCCATTCGTATCCAAAAAGTATTTGAAAGTAATCCTGATTCCATTTGTTTGGCGTTTTTGTCCACGTAACTTCTAAGCCTGAAGTAATAGCATCGCCTCCTTTACCTGATTTGTACGCGTTTTGCCAGCCCAAACCTTGTGCTTCGATACTAGCGGCTTCTGGTTCTACACCTACATTTTTCGCATCAGCAGCTCCGTGCGTTTTTCCTAGGGTGTGTCCGCCAGCAATTAGCGCTACGGTTTCTTCGTCATTCATTCCCATTCTTCCAAAAGTTTCACGAATGTCTTTTGCTGCAAGTACTGGATCTGGATTTCCGTTCGGACCTTCTGGATTCACGTAAATTAATCCCATTTGTACAGCGGCAAGCGGATTCTCAAGTTTGCGACCTTCGCTGTAACGCTTATCGTCTAACCATTTTTTCTCAGGTCCCCAATAAACGTGTGATTCAGGTTCCCATACATCGACACGACCGCCTGCAAATCCGAAGGTTTTAAAGCCAGCGTTTTCTAGCGCCACATTTCCGGCGAGTATCATCAAATCGGCCCATGAAATTTTGTTTCCGTATTTCTGTTTGATTGGCCAAAGTAATCTACGCGCTTTATCTAAATTGGCGTTATCAGGCCAGCTGTTTAGTGGTGCAAAACGTTGTTGTCCGGCACGCGAACCTCCACGACCGTCGCCCGTACGATACGTTCCTGCGCTGTGCCACGCCATACGGATAAATAAACCTGCATAGCTTCCGAAATCGGCTGGCCAGAATTCTTGAGAAGACGTCATTAATGTGTTGATGTCTTTTTTCAAAGCCTGATAATCCAACGATTTAAAGGCTTTTGCGTAGTTGTAATTCGCGCCCATCGGATCTGATAATTCCGAATTTTTTCGCATTACGCTTAAATCGAGCTGACTTGGCCACCAATCTTTATTGGAGTAACCGTTTTGGGGCGTCGGCGAAGCTTCTGTTGTTGCCATTTTTCCCGGATTGTCGAATCCAAGCGGACATTTCCCGCCCTCGGCGCGTTCTTGCGCTTGCATGCTAAATGCGAAAAGCATACTTGTTACCGTGAAGAATTTTTTCATATGATTAGTTGTTTGAGATCATTAACACATCAAAAGTAATCACTAAGTTTGTTCTATAAAAACGATATTTTCAATAACATTATTGATGGGATAGATGAATATTCAGCAATTTCAGTACGTTTTAGCGGTTCACGAGTACCAGCACTTTGAGTTGGCAGCAGAAAAATGCTTTGTCACACAATCGACATTAAGCACTATGATTTCTAAATTTGAAGATGAGATTGGGATTAAAATCTTTGATCGGAAGAAAAAGCCCGTGCAATTAACCACCGAAGGTTTGGAGATTGTGAAGCAATTGCAAGTGATTTCGAAGAACATTGCCGCTTTTAAAGAATTGACGCAGGAGTTGAAGGGTGAAATTACGGGAACTTTAAGTTTGTCGGTGATTCCTACCGTTGCGCCGTTTTTGCTACCCTTGTTTTTGCAGGATTTTGCGCGAAAGTTTCCGAATTTGAATATTGTGGTTCGCGAGGAGACGACGTCGGAAATCATTCGCAAGTTGAAATCGCGCGCTTTGGATATTGGCATTTTATCGACACCGATAAATGACAAAGAAATTATCGAGTATCCGCTGTACGACGAGCCGTTTTTATTTTATGATGCCGAACAAGTAGGTTGCGCCGAAGTAGCTGCTAAAAGTATCGATTTGAATAATTTATGTGTGATGGAGGAGGGGCATTGTATGCGAACGCAGGTATTGCAAATTTGTGATCAACGCGATCGATTACTTACATCCAAACTAAATTTTGAGTACAAAGCGGGTTCGATAGACGGATTGTTACGTTTTGTGAAAGCAAATAAAGCGGCAACATTTTTACCGTATTTGGCCACGACCGATTTTCCAGACTTGGAACGTTTACATTTGAGTAGTTTTTCGAATCCGATTCCCTATCGAACTATTGGGTTGGTAGTGCACAATCATTTTGTGAAAAATAAGTTGCTACACATTTTACAGAAGGAAATTTCGGATAAAGTTGTACATCAATTACCAAAAATCGGTAACCAAGGAGCACAACTCAATCCGCTTTCATAATTTTTGGCATAAGGCTTGTTTACGACTTATAAAAATAATTATGAAATCAGTCGTATTCTATCGTCATGCAGCTATTTCGCTGCTTTTCATTTATGCGTGGTGCGTTTATATGTTCTTTAAATACTATACAGAACCGGCCGGCATGTTTAAAGGATTAACCCTGTATTTTGAATTCATTTATACCTGCGTAATTGCGGCAGTTTTAGGCTTTTTGTTTTTGCTCTTACAATTCAAATTCAAGAAGTTTACAGCCCATTTTCTGTTTCATTTGGTATTCTACCTCAGTTGCAACTGTCTGATTATCTACTTGATACTTTTTATTTTAGGTATTTTCCCAATTAATGAATGGGAAAGTTGGTACTTTTTCGGCCCAATATTGTTGTTTACTCCGTTGTTGTACTGGCGTTTAGGGAAGTCGGGGCTTTAGTAGATAATAGCTTATTTAGCCCTATGCGCGTTTATTTGTTCATTGATAACTGATGATTCTTTTAAGCTTTTAATAGCTTCTCTGACTTCTTTTCTGTTATAAAAAACAGTCTTATCAACATACAAACGTCCTTCAGGGGTTCCTCTTAGTCCTGAGTCTGTGGTATTCGATTTTTTAAAAAATTTCAAAATTGATCTCATGTATATTAAATTTCAAAAGTAGACACAACAATTTTAATTGCAACAGTTCGAATTTTAAAAGTCTAACAATTAAGAGGCATTTTAAAAATCATCTTTTAAACTGCTCTTACAGTTGTGTCTTTAAAATGAATTTTACAAGACGAATGTATAACGAATCTATTAAAAAAATAGCACTCACAACTTCTCCTTCAAGTACTTCGCTGTAATCGATTTCTTGTTCTTCACAACCTCTTCCGGCGTACCGATAGCCAATAACTCTCCGCCGTTATCGCCACCTTCCGGACCCAAATCGATAACCCAATCGGCACACTTGATCAAATCTAAATTGTGCTCAATAACAATGATCGAATGCCCCTTGTCAATCAATGCATCAAACGATTTCAATAACTTTTTAATGTCGTGAAAGTGCAAACCCGTTGTCGGCTCATCGAATATAAACAGCGCCTTCTCCTTCGTACTTCCTTTCACTAAAAACGAGGCTAATTTAATACGTTGCGCTTCACCTCCAGATAAAGTCGATGATGATTGTCCCAATTGTACATAACCCAAACCAACATCTTGTAACGGCTGCAAACGTTGCACGATTTTAGGTTGCTTATTTTCGTCGAAAAACTGCACGGCCTCGTCGATCGTCATTGTTAGAATATCGTCGATGTTCTTTTCCGCAAACTTTACCTCCAAAATGTCATTTTTGAAGCGCTTTCCTTTACACGCATCGCAAGGCAGCGACACATCGGCCATGAAAACCATTTCTACTTCAATGCTACCTTCGCCTTTGCAGGTTTCACAGCGACCGCCATCTACGTTAAACGAAAAATGTTTGGATTGATAGCCGCGAATTTTCGACAATTTCTCTTTCGCATACAAATCGCGAATTTCATCGTAAGCTTTAATATACGTTACCGGATTCGAGCGTGAACTGCGTCCAATCGGGTTCTGATCTACGTACTCGATATGCTGAATTTTATGGTAATGTCCTTGCAATTCGCCAAACTTACCCGCTTTTTCGCCAATGCCTTCCAATTTCTTTTGCATTGCCGGATACAGAATCTTCTTCACTAAAGTACTCTTTCCACTGCCCGAAACACCCGTAATTACAGTAAGTACTTCCAGCGGAAAACGCACATCAACGTACTTTAAATTGTTTTCCCGAGCTCCTAAAATATCGATATACCCCGACCATTTTCTGCGCTTTTTCGGTACTTCAATTTCCAAATCGCCATTCAAATAACGAGCCGTTAACGAATTCGATTTCAAAATCTCATCAAACGTTCCTTGCGCAACCAACGTTCCTCCTAAAGAACCAGCTTCCGGTCCGATGTCTATAATCACATCGGCCATTTTCATGATGTCTTCGTCGTGCTCAACCACAATTACGGTATTTCCCAAGTCGCGCAAATGCAACAAAACTTTTATTAAACGCTCGGTATCTTTCGGATGCAAACCAATACTTGGTTCATCCAAAATGTACATCGAACCAACTAACGAACTTCCCAAAGACGTCGCCAAATTGATACGCTGCGATTCGCCACCCGATAACGAAGCCGAATTGCGATTCAAATTCAAATAACTTAAACCTACGTCGGATAAAAATCGAAGTCGACTCTTAATCTCGATCAACAAACGTTCAGCAACTTTCGCGTCGTAAGCACTCAATTGCAAACCATCGAAAAAGGGAATCAAATCTTTAATTGAAACGTTCACCAAATCGGAAATCGATTTTCCGTTAATCTTCACATACGCTGCTTCCTTGCGCAATCGCGTTCCTTTGCAATCGGGACATTTGGTTTTTCCGCGGTAACGCGCCAACATCACCCGATTTTGAATTTTGTAGTTCTTCTCTTCCAATTCCTTAAAGAAATCATTCAATCCTACAAAGTATTTATTGCCTTTCCAAAGCAGTTCTTTTTCGCTGTCTGAAAGCTGTGCATACGGACGGTGAATTGGGAAATTGAACTTGTATGCATTATTCACCAATTGATCGCGGTACCAACTCATACTTTCGCCACGCCAAGCGTAAACTGCATTTTCGTAAATAGATAGTGAGGCATTTGGAATCACCAAATCTTCATCAATGCCAATAACACTGCCAAAGCCTTCGCATTTCGGACAAGCGCCAAACGGATTATTAAAGCTAAACAAGTGTACGTTAGGCTCCAAAAACGTCATTCCATCGCGGTCGAAACTGTTGCTAAAAACGTAACGTTCGTCGTTGTCTGCCGATGCTAACGTACATTTTCCCTTTCCTTCATAAAAAGCCGTTTGAACTGCATCGGCTAAGCGATTCAAGAAATCTTCATCGTCCGTATTTTCTTCATCAATAACAATACGGTCAACAACCAAAAAGCCCACTTTGAATTTGGTTTTCGTTTCCAAAACCTCGTCGATTCGCATCAACTTTTCATCGGCGAGCATACGGGCAAATCCCTGTTGTAATAAAACCGACAGTTTTTGCTCGACCGTACGGCCTTTCTCAATAAAAAGCGGCGCTAATAACAACCAGCGACTCCCATTCTCGAACGTTTTAACCCGCTCAATCACCGAAGTTACCGTGTCTTTAGTTACTTCTTCGCCGGAAATAGGCGAATACGTTTTGCCAATTCGGGCAAACAATAATTTGATGTAATCGTAAATTTCAGTGCTGGTTCCAACCGTCGATCGCGCATTGGTCGTATTTACCTTTTGCTCAATAGCAATCGCCGGAGCAATTCCTTTGATGTACTCCACTTTTGGTTTGTCGAGTCGACCCAAAAACTGCCGCGCGTACGACGACAAGCTTTCTACATAACGACGTTGTCCTTCTGCGTAAAGCGTATCAAAAGCCAAACTCGATTTTCCGCTTCCAGATAATCCAGTGATAACTACAAGTTTGTTTCGCGGAATACCAACACTTAAATCTTTTAGGTTGTGCATCTGAGCACCTTTGATGATGATGTTGTGTTTGGAGTCTAATTCGGCAATGTCGGCGTACATAAAAGCTAATTTTACGCAAAGATAGGAAAGGCAAAAGGCTTAATCTAGTAAACAATTACTAAGACACGCAACTTGATATAAAATTTCGCATCTTTAAATGTGTAAGAATTTCGACTTTTTAATAAACATTTGATTACAGTTTAGGTTCGATTACGTTAAAATTGTTTATAAATGTTAAAAATCAAGATATTTTTTGCATTTCATTTCGAAATGTGTTTACATTTGGGTCATAATTAACATCAAAATAACAGACGCCTATACAATAACAATACTTTTAGTTTTAAAAATTGCTCACGTTTTAAAAGAAGTATGTTATGGCTACTGTTCAACTCCCCGACGCCCTTTTGATTCGGAATTACGTTGCTGGCGACGAGTCGGCACTCGAAATTCTTATTAACAGACACCAATCAAAACTTTACGGTTTCATTTACTCGAAAGTTAACGATAGAGACGTGTCCGACGATATCTTTCAAGATACGTTTATCAAAGTCATTAAAACGCTAAAATCCGACTCATACAACGAAGAAGGAAAGTTCCTGCCTTGGGTCATGCGTATTGCTCATAACCTCATTGTAGATCACTTCCGCAGAAATAAAAAAATGCCGATGGTGCGCGATACCGACGAATATTCGGTGTTTAATACCATTAAAGAAGCCGATCTTAACATCGAAAATCAAATCATTACCGAGCAAATTGAAGGTGATTTGCGTAAACTCATCCTTGAACTGCCATCAGATCAGCGCGAAGTTCTGATGATGCGTATGTACCAAGATCTCAGTTTCAAAGAAATTGCCGATCATACCGGTGTTAGCATTAATACCGCATTGGGTCGTATGCGTTACGCACTAATGAATCTGCGTAAGCTAATCGATAAACATCAAATTATTTTGACGAATTAAACAATATTGCCCAATTTGTTGCGTTCTGTTTTAAACAAACAAACACACAATTATGGCAAAAATCTACGCTCAAAAAAAAATTACTGTGAAACCCATGCATCCGAAACCCGAGACGGTTCGGTTTCTGCTCAATTATTCCAAAGCACTGACTATGAAAAAAGTAGGAAACGTGCAGTTAGAAATCATCGCGAATTAAAAACTAAAATCCGGTTCAAGCCGGATTTTTTTATAAAGCTACTTTTCAAAGTCACTTGAAATTACGTTTTTTTCGATTTGTAATACTCCGAAATAACTGTTTTCCGACCAATCGTTTTCGTAATCATATCGCGCTCTAAATCCCAACCACGTGCCGGCGAGTACTCTCTGCCGTACCAAATAATCTGTAAATGTAAGTCGTTCCATAACTCTTTCGGAAACAAGCGTTTAGCGTCGCGCTCGGTTTGCACCACACTTTTTCCATTCGAAAATCCCCATCGATACATCAGTCTATGTATGTGCGTGTCCACGGGAAAGGCCGGAACGCCAAAGGCTTGCGACATCACAACACTGGCCGTTTTGTGCCCGACTGCCGGCAAGGCTTCCAAAGCTTCAAAACTCTGAGGAACTTCACCATCGTATTTTTCTAGTAAAATCTGCGACAAGCCAAAAATACCAGCCGATTTCATCGGACTCAATCCGCACGGACGAATAATTTCTTTAATGCGTTCCTGTCCCAAACGTATCATTGCTTCCGGCGTCGAAGCTTCGGCAAACAAAATTGGCGTCACCTGGTTCACACGAACATCGGTACACTGCGCCGACAGCAAAACCGCAATCAGCAAGGTGTACGCATCGGTGTGATCAAGCGGTATCGGAATCTCCGGATACAATTCTTTTAACGTATTTAT
>JAIXTU010000153.1 GCA_027483785.1 Flavobacterium sp. | reverse complement strand
GTGGGTTTCGAGTCTACGCTGATACGAATGCCCAGCACCACTTCCGAAACTGAATTGCTCAAGAAAATCAATCAACTTAATGCCGACGATACTATCGACGGATTCATCGTGCAACTTCCCTTGCCAGATCAAATCGATACGCAGGAAGTTATTAACGCCATCGATCCCAGTAAAGACGTCGACGGTTTTCATCCCGAAAATTTTGGAAAAATGGCGCTGGATATGTCGACTTTTATCCCGGCCACGCCTTTCGGAATTCTCGAATTACTCGAGCGTTATAACGTAGAAACCAAAGGAAAACATACGGTAGTTATCGGTCGGTCGCACATTGTAGGTCGCCCCATGAGCATTCTCATGGGTCGCAAAGGCTTTCCGGGGAATTCTACGGTTACCTTAACGCACAGTTATACCAAAAATATCGCACAAATTACCACTCAGGCCGATATCATCATCACGGCACTCGGCGTTCCAAATTATCTGAAAGCCGAAATGGTTAAAGACGGCGCCGTAGTCATTGACGTGGGAATTACGCGCATCGCCGACGATACTACAGAAAAAGGCTATCGCATTACAGGCGACGTAGATTTCGAGAATGTGAGTAAGAAAACCTCGTACATTACACCCGTTCCTGGCGGCGTTGGCCCGATGACGATTGCAATGTTGCTTAAAAATACGCTTTTAGCGAGAGAGCAGCGCAGGTTGGTGAAAAGTTAAGACGAAGTAAATAAATCATTTACAAGCTGGCGGTAAAAGCAAAAGTCGTTCTTTAATTAGCTTTGATAGGCTTGTATAAACAAAGTTCGCTTCATGCTTTTAGATGAAGAAAATACATTTGTTGGCATTTTAAATATTCGATAAAGGCTAAAAAAAAATGGCGATCAGCAATACGCGAATTAATAGAGGTTAAATGCTATTTTTTTATTTGCATTACTTTTTCAAGAAGCGGCGCGAGACCATTTTCTGTGATTGTATCATTATTCCAGAAACTCATGCAACAGCTAACGTAATTTTCGCGAACTTTTGATGCGACATAGTAAACAGTCAAGGTTTTTCCACCAGACATTCCTGCAAGTAGTGATTTCATGCCAGTGAAATCATAAACTATTTTTTTTGCATTTGTTTCTGTTCCTTCAAATAATACTAAAATTTCCTCTTCTGATAGTGTTTTTATTCCTTTTTTAGACTTTGTAATTTTGTATTGATTTTCTACGAAATTTTGCGCGCTTTCAAGTGTTTTGTGAACCGACCAATTCATTTCTCCGTAATACGGACATTGCACGGTGTTTACATTTGTCCAGTAGCAGCTGTCGCCTAGCTCAATTTTTCTACCAGCAAAATCAATATCTTGTATAGTTATAGGTTCATAAGCATCTTTGGGAATTTCGTCGTTTAAAATACGTTCTACGTACAATTTTTCAAATTTTCGGTTAGGCTCGCCAAAGTAGCCAAACCAGATAACAGTGATCGTTTTTGACTTATTTTCAAGAAAGTAATACGAATTGGTTTCCTTTATATTATCAGTAATAACCTCAGATTTAGTTATCAAAAAATGATTGAGCGCTATCGCTTCGTCTTTTGTTTTTACCTCGCTATCTTTAATAGAATATTTTCGATATAATTTTTTGAGTCCTTTTTCCGTAAATTCATTATTATGCGTTTGGCTCGAAAAGTTAACGCCGTCGATATTGTAAAAAGTTGTTGAATTGTTAATAATTGCTTTAAGTCTTTTTTCAAAATCGTCATTTTCTTGACCAAAAGATAAAATAGAAAAAACAAGCAATAGCTTTAGAATATGCTTTTTCATCGGTTTTAATTTACCGTTAAAAGTATAAATAGTTTCTTCATGATCATCTAAAGAAATGCAAAGCTTCTTTATTTTCAGTAGCTATTCCCGCTTTCCGCTATAGTCCTCAAAAAACACGCTGTTTTCACACGCACTGCGGCGGGCTCCTTGCGTCGCCACCACAGTTGCGGTTCAAACAAGCGTCTTTTTCTCCGGGCTGCCGCTGCACTCGGGGCTAGGAAATACGTTACTAACGTTTGGTGGAAAAAGTGTATATTCGTAACGAATAAGATGCGACACAAGGTACCGATTTGCATGTCAAAAATCTGAAAAACATATTCTTTAAATGCTGATATTCACGTCTTTTAGCTTCATTTTTAAATTTTGTAAATCACATTTATTTCGCCACTGATCAAGTTGTACGACATTTTAAAAAACTATGCTATGAAGAGAATATTTTCAATTTTAGTGATCTTAATGACTATAAAATCATATTCTCAGAAAAATGATACAATCAAACTTTCTCATTTTAAATTATGTGAATTGACAATTGACTATTTAAAATTAAAAGACCCAAACTTAAAGCAAACCAAAGTAGAAGAAATGGATTTATGTTCTGATGGTTTTATTCAAGATGGTAGATTTGAAAACAGTTTAGGTTATGAAAGTAAACTTTATCCTGGTGTGATTTTTCAAAAATATGAATCAGAAGGGAATGCCATAGCAAAAATCCACCTGACAAAAGAGTTTAAAGGTTATCTACCCAATATGATTTATATTGATTTGAAAACTTTAAAAGCTGAAGATGTTCTTGAAAAATATGATGGTTTAGACGCTTGGACTTCAAGAGGATGCTCTGATTACTGGGGAATAAATGATAACAAAGAAGTATATTATTATGTAAAAATAAATAAGGACAAAAATCCAAGATATCCCATAGATAAAAAATATTATTCTAAGCAGCCAATAGAAGGAATCGATTTAATTGCTGATTGTTACAGATTTGGACAAAAAGAAATGGCAAACATAAAGCCATTAATTATTTTAGATGGGAAAGAAGTAGATGAAGAAGTAATAAAAGAATTAAAACCTGACGATATTGAATCATTGAATGTTATTAAAGATCAAAATGCAATTAATAAATACGGAGAAAAAGGAAGAAATGGAGTTATTGAAATATTCCTTAAGACGAAGAAATGAGAAACGTCGCACAATACTCGTACCACTTCCACAACCCATTTTTCTATCC
>JAIXTU010000015.1 GCA_027483785.1 Flavobacterium sp. | reverse complement strand
TATGGCTGCTAATAATTTTTTTTTATCGGAAGAAGCAATTTCCGGAAAAGACTTATCCGAAGACTTTTTTAATTTTAATGTTTATGCTAATAAAATTAAAGACTTAATTCAGAAGAATTCAAATAACTCAAATCCGCTTGTCATTGGAATCTACGGGAAATGGGGCGAAGGAAAATCATCTTTTACTAATTTAATAAGAGATAAGATTGAGCATTTTGAAGGAAAAGGAAAAAATGAATATTTAGTGTATGATTTTAATCCTTGGCTCTACGATTCGCAGAAGGAACTGGTCAATGATTTTTTCGAAGGCCTTAAAAATAGTTTTTATGTAAAAGATCAGGAAACTATCGGCGACAGAATTGTATCTTATAGTAAGTACTTTAAAGCGCTGAAAATATCTTCTACAACTGGCATACCTGGTGTTTTTAGCAACAAAGTGGAGTTTAGTCTTGATAAGATTTTTAAAAAGGTAGGGGAACATTTAGGTACTTCACCGAATACAATTCAATTTTTGCGCGATCAGATAAATAAAGCAATTGCTGATGCAAATTTCAAAGTTGTTGTATTTATTGATGACATTGATCGATTAGATAAAAATGAAATATTTTCAGTTTTAAAGCTGGTAAAATTAAATGCTAGTTTTGATAATTTTATCTTCATTTTAAATTTAGATAAGGACCATGTTGGAAAGGCGATAGCAAAGAAATACGGTATAAAGCCGAAAGATGGCAATCTCTTTCTAGAAAAAATTATAAACATTCCTATCAATTTACCAAAAGTGGAAGATTCTTTATTGCATAAATTTTTTTCCACAAAGCTACTGAGGGTCTTTGAGAATTTTACATTTCTACAGTCTGAAGAAAGCGAAAGTTATTTTCGTGCAATTAATATCTTTTTTTCTGCGATGAATTTTTCTAATCCAAGAGAAATAATCCGAATACTAAATAACTTTTATATTGGCGCACTAACGTTAGAGAATGAAGTTGATATAGAAGAATTATTCTGGATAGAATGGTTAAAAATTAAGCACCCAGATTTTTATCAAAATTTAAAAGAAATTTCCCCTGCGAATCTGGTACTTAAAGACATAGATCTTTTATTTAAGGACTCTAGTTACTTTGTATCTTTCCAAGAAAAATTAGATCATCTATTCAAAGACCAAAAGAACCTACCAATCAAATTCAGCAGTTTTTTTTCAACTTCAAATTTAATCGTTCATCGTCCACAGATTAGATTTCCAGAGTATTTTGACCGATATTTTACATATCATATCGGTTCTGATACTCCGATGGAATTATTGAAAGTAATAGTAAATTTCAATGAAAAAACAAAAGACGCTATTGAGAAAGAAGTTACCAGGCTTTCTAAGCTAGAATTTGGATATTATAAAATTGTAAAACTTATAGATCTTCTGAAGAATAAAAAACCTCAAAATGAAATCATTTATGGGTTCCTTTTTTCAATAATTGATTTGTTTCCCTCGGGAAGAAACAATCAATATGGGTTTGATATAAAAGTCAGCCTGATTGAAGAAATTGCTAGAAATTTAGCCAGTGACGATTTGAATTCCGAAAAGCACTATATAATCAACATGGTAGATACTCTCAATATTTTCGAACTTTGTCACTTTACGAGAAAATTTAAAGATGATACCATCTCGCCAAAAAAAGAGTTAATCGAATTAATTGCTAAAAAAGCAAATCAAGAATTCTCAATTCTAAAACCAATTTATGCTAAACCAGTTGCTGCCGTTAAGATGGTGATGGACTATTGGAAACAAAGCGATGAAGATAAATATAACCAACATATAAAAAACTCTTTAGTGGATTTAAAAAGGGTAAAACAGCTCGTGAGAAATTTCCCAGGCTTTTGGAATTATAGTTATTATGGCGCGCTCACCCAGAGTAATTTCGACTATATGAAAGAACTTGTAGATGTCAGTTTTGTGTTTTCAAAAATCACAGAATACGGAAATGATTTGGTTGAAGAAGTCAAAAAAAATAAGAGTAAATTCTTATCAATGGATGAAGTCGCAGAATACACTGAAATTGAAAATTTAGAACAGTTCATTTATTGGTATTTGTTAGATAACAATATTGAAAAAAATCACTAAACTAATTGCCAGGCATTTACATTCACATACCGTTTTGCAAGCAAGCGTGCCACTATTGCGACTTCCACTTTTCCACTAGTTTGAAGCACCAAACCTCGTTGGTCGATGCTTTGGTGAAAGAACTTGACCTACGTTGCGACTCGTTTTTGGCTGTTAGCGAAACCGTTGACACCATTTATTTTGGCGGCGGCACACCATCCATTCTGCCCATATCTGAATTAAATCGTATACTCGAAAGCATTCGCAAAAAGTACCCGATTCGGGATGCTGCGGAAATTACGCTGGAATGTAATCCGGATGATTTGGTTGGCGACGTTGGACGCGATTACTGCAGCGATTTGAAACACATAGGTTTTAACCGACTCAGTTTGGGAATACAGAGTTTTCAAGACGCCGATTTAAAACTCATGAATCGGGCGCACGATGCAAAAATGGCTTTTGATGCCCTTAAAAACAGTACCGATTTTTTTAGCAATATTTCGGTGGATTTAATTTACGGCATTCCCGGTTCAGAAACAGCCGATTTGCAACGCGCTTTGCAACATTTTATTGATTATTCGATTCCGCATGTTTCGGCGTATGCGCTCACCGTTGAGCACAAAACCGCTTTGGAAAAACTCATTGCCAAAGGAGCAATTCCGGCGCCCGACGAAACAAGTTTAGAAGAGCAGTTTAAGTTGGTTCGCAAAACACTTCGCGATGCCGGTTACGACCATTACGAAATATCGAATTTTGGAAAACCGAATTTTCATTCGCAACACAACAGCTCGTATTGGTCGGGAGCTCCGTATCTGGGCATCGGACCGTCGGCGCACAGTTATTTGGGAAATACTCGCACGTGGAATGTTTCGAACAATGTATTGTATGTGAAGGCGCTCGAGGCAGAAAAATTACCGTCGACTTCGGAGCAATTGAGCCTATACGATCGGCATAACGAATTTGTAATGACGCAATTGCGTTTGGAAAACGGTATTTCTTTGTCAAGGTATGAAACTACTTTTGGCGAGCGCGCAAAAACAGTTTTGTTAAAGCAGGCGAAAAAGTATTTGGCTGGAAATCAGCTGGAAATGAGCGATACGTTTTTGAGAATCAGTGAAAAAGGACTTTTCTTTGCCGATGGCATTGCCGCCGATTTCTTTTTGGATGCCAGCGACGGAATTTTAATAGAAAAACCATGAAAATAACGATACAACAGCAGTTTGAAATTGATTTGAGTAAACCGATTGATATTTCAATGCCGTTAGCCGCTACGCCCGAAAATCCGGTAGCGTGGTATCAGGGCGCACCGCGATTTGAACCTGTTGTGATGGGCGATTTTATCGGAAGCGTGCGCAGCGGAAAATCGAGCACCAATTTTTACGATTTGCACATTAATCCGCATGCACACGGAACGCATACCGAATGTTTGGGACATATTACAGCGAAGCAATACAGCATAAACGAGTATTTAAAAACGTTTCATTTTTTCTGTACGCTTATTTCGGTAACGCCCGATTTGATCGACGAAGATTTAGTTATCACGCGCGAACAAATTGCTGCCGCGGTAAACAACAATTGGCAAGAAGCTTTGGTAATTCGAACCTTGCCCAACGACGATTCGAAGTTGCAACGAAAGTACTCGAATACCAATCCGCCGTATTTGCATGCCGATGCTGTGGCGCTTATGGTTGAAAACGGTGTGAAGCATTTACTACTCGATTTGCCGAGCGTGGATCGGGAACAAGACGGCGGCGCTTTGATTGGGCACAAAACGTTTTGGAATGTAACCAACGTACAAGAAGTGAACGCCGATGCGCGTTTTGACGCTACCATAACCGAAATGGTTTTTATACCAAACCACATAAACGACGGAACGTACTTTCTAAATTTACAAATCTGTTCGTTGGAAAACGACGCTTCGCCGAGTAAACCCGTTTTATATGAATTAGTTACGCTATGAACATCGAAGATTTTGTAAATTTTTGCCTATCGAAGCCCGGAACATCGGAACATTTTCCGTTTGATAAAGATACGTTGGTTTTAAAAGTAGCCGACAAAATGTTTGCTGCCACTGGCGTTGAAAGTTGGGAAAGCGGACAACCAACGATTAACTTGAAATGCGATCCGGAATTGGCCGTTGAATTACGCGAACGGTACCAAGCTGTGATGCCGGGCTATCACATGAATAAAACGCATTGGAACACGGTGGCGGTTCACCAAGATGTGAGCGACAAAGAAATCGTACAAATGATTAACCACTCGTACGATTTAATTGTAGCTAAATTGCCAAAGGCTGTTCGAGAGCAGTTACAATCGTGATTGCTTTTACCACAAATTCCAACCCAGAATATTGATTTCAAGGACAACACCTTGTGGTTTTGGGTTTTGCGAATTGGGCAGCAACCAACCACTACATATTTGAACGCGTTTAGAGATGTTGTACATACCTCCGATAACTGCTGCACCTTCATTATTTGAGCCCGAAATCCAATCGCCCATAAGATAAAAGCGTTTAGACAATTTGAACTCGTAGCCAACCAAAACGCCTGTATCGTTGCCATTGCCCAAAAACATCCGATTGCCGTGATACAAACCCACTGCAACTTTCGAACCTTCGCCAATTTTGTGGCTGAGCAAACCATAACTGAATAAATTCAGGTTTTTGTTGTTGAGTTTATTACTCAAATTCCAGCCAATTTGCGTACCTGCGTTAAAGTATAAATCGTCGGTTAACTTAAACTGTTTTTGCAACGACGCTAATAAATTTGGATACACGGAGCCGCTGTTGGCATCGCTGTTGTAACTCAAACGCCAATCTTCGGTAAAGTACGCGCCTTTACCCACCAAATTAACACCGGCATCCCAACCTTTGCCTAAACCATAAACAAAGTGTCCTTTGCTTTCGAGCTTGTGTTGATAAACGTTTAACTGATGTTGATAGAAAATCTTTCCTTCGGGTGTGATATCGCCAGACGGGATGTTGAATAAATTTTGTTGTGCGTACAGCGAAAAAGAGCTTAAAGAAAAAAGGAAAGTGAAAAAGAAAACACTTGAAATTCGATTAACACGTGACAATGTTGTTTGTTTTTAGTGCTGCAAAATTAATTGCCGATTTTCTTCAGAACACATCATTTAACAAATCTTATACAGGCGTTTGCGCATATTTTTTTCCAAATGCCTGAATTTTTCCAGACAAAATTTCTTTTCCTGTTTTTTTGCTTTCGGAAGCCAATTGTTCGTCGGTTTTCAAGGCTGCAAACGATTCGTTTTGAATTTGTTCGTAGGTTTTTTCGAGCAGTTTTAGTTCGCGCATTTGTTCTTCCACGCGCGATTTAACGGCGAGTTCGCTTTCTTCGAGAAGATAATCGTACGTGCCTTTTGGTGCGAGTAGTTTTGCTAAAATCGGTGCGGTTTCTACACATAAGAAAAGAAGCATGATAAAAAGCGACGGCATGGTTGGCAAATCGTTTAACGCACGGATGCGCGCCATGAGTCCGTCGTACTTATTGATAATGGGTTTTCCTTGTGCAATTTTCGCTTCTTGTTCGGTTTCGAGTTTTTGTTTGTTCTCGTTTAGTGCAGCGAGTTTTGCTGCCGTAATTTTTCGCAGCGAATCGAGTTCGGCTTTTGCCGAATTGTGTTTGGCGATTTTCTCTTTAAACACCGGACCTTTACCGATTTTTAAGGTGCCTTTGGTTCCTTCGGCTTC
>JAIXTU010000392.1 GCA_027483785.1 Flavobacterium sp. | reverse complement strand
GCGGCTGTTTGAGAAACCAAATTCCATTTTATTCCGGTAGAAGTAGCGTTTTTCAGAACCTAAAATAGTTTCAAATTCGGGCAAGTTAATCTTACCAATACGCTCCATGTGGTTTTTAACTTCATTGAATTTGTAATCCAACTGTTTTTCGTAGCTCATGTTTTGCCATTTGCAACCGCCACAAACGCCAAAATGTTTGCAGGCCGGCTCAACGCGATCACTCGAATATTCATGAAATGCAACAGCTTTACCTTCGTAATAACTGTTCTTCTTCTTGTAAATCTGAACATCTACCACATCGCCCGGAACCACATTCGGAATAAAAATAACCCGACCGTCGGGTGCTTTTGCCACGCACACTCCCTTTGCACCGGCATCTTGAATAGTTATTTTCTCGAAAAGTTTCTTATCTGAGTTACGTTTTCTTCCCATGCGGCAAAGGTAAACCTTTCCTTAATTTTTATCGTATATACTCCTAAATCCATGTAGAAAAAATCGTACAAATACGACAATTGTACAATAAAGAATTCTGCCACTTTTACACACTATTATCGTTTTATGAGACTTTACGAAATCTTATCACGACTGCCTTTTATCAAAAATCGATACACGCGAAAGTTCTTGTTCGTTGCATTCATGGGAATACATATTCCTATTCTAGGATTAACGTATTGCCTAGCTTTAAAACAAGATGAATTTAACCCAACAACGGCATTCGTCATCTGTTTGATTTGTACGGTGTTAGCAACAACTATAACCTTATATGTTTTAAATGGTCTAGTGCGCCCGATTAAAAATCTGGTTGAAGCAATAAATCGCTACAAAAAAGACAGAAGTATAGCGGCAATTGATGTCAATACCGACGATGAGGTTGGTCTGCTAATCAATCACACGCTCGATGCAATGCGCAATACCGAAGAATTGCTACGCCAAAAGCAAGATTTGCTGCATTTATTCTCGCACGATTTGAAAAATTTTGCTCTAAACCCCGAATTGTTGGCAACAGAAATTATCGCATCTAATCCGAGTCCAAGCATAAAACAATCTGCGGAATTAATTCTGCAAACCGCACAAAGACAAAAACAGTTTCTGGCAAGCTTTGTTACGCTGATCCAAGAAGAAGAAAAGTTATCAAAACTTACGTACAAAGTGAAATCAGTAAGCGGCGCAGCATTAATAGTCGACCTACGAACAGTTTTTACAAACAAAGCAGCCGATAAGAATGTAGCACTGCTTTTCTCCGGCGAATCGGTCTCCGGACACATTAGAATGGATCGCGATGCATTGCAATTTGCACTTCGTGCTTTGGTCGATAACGCCATAAAATACACTCCAAAAAACGGAACCGTTACCGTTTCGTTCTCTAAACAAAATCATCATTTTACAGTAAACGTTGCCGATACGGGAATTGGCTTTAACGACAAACAAGCTCAAACACTGTTCGATAAATTTTCACCACTAATTCGACGCGGAACTGTAAACGAATCTTCTGCCGGAATTAGTTTGTATCTCGCCAAACAAATTATGAAGAAAGCGGGAAGCGACATCGAAACGCGCAGCAACGGCGAAAACCAAGGCTCTTCTTTCAGTTTTTCGCTCAGAACCTACCGAGTTCGCTAAGCGGGCCTTTTATTGAAGCCATGTTGCCTCGTAGCCCGTACAATTATTAAATTCGCAATTTCGTGACGCCGTTACAAAGGCATTTTCTATTTTTACAGTCACATATCAAGAATTTTTTAAAACTGCGGTTATGAACGTATTGGAACAATCAAGTACTCAACATTTCATCGATATCGAAGATCGCTACGGCGCACATAACTACCATCCATTACCTGTAGTTCTCAGTCGCGGCGAAGGCGTTTATGTTTGGGATGTCGATGGGAAAAAGTATTTCGACTTCCTTTCGGCGTATTCTGCTGTTAATCAAGGGCATTGCCATCCGAAAATTATTAGTGCATTAGTTAATCAGGCGCAAACGCTCACCTTAACATCGCGTGCTTTTTACAACGATAAACTCGGTGCATACGAAAAGTTTATCACGGAATATTTCGGTTACGACAGAGTTCTTCCCATGAATACCGGTGCCGAAGCCGTGGAAACTGCCCTTAAAATATGTCGTAAATGGGCTTACGAAGTAAAGAAATTACCCGAAAATTCCGCACAAATTATCGTGTGCGACGGTAACTTCCACGGTCGAACAACCACTATAATATCCTTTTCAGGCGACACAAACGCACGAAAAAATTTCGGACCATATACCGAAGGTTTTATCCGAATTCCTTACAACGACGTAGCTGCGCTTGAAAATGCACTAGCAAACAATCCGAATGTTGCCGGATTTTTAGTGGAACCCATACAAGGCGAAGCCGGCGTTTACGTGCCCGATGCGGGTTATCTAGCCGCAACGAAAGCACTTTGTCAAAAACACAACGTTCTTTTTATTGCCGACGAAGTTCAAACCGGAATTGCCCGAACCGGACAGTTGCTCGCGGTTTGTCACGAAGGCGTAAAAGCGGATATACTTGTACTCGGAAAAGCCGTTTCAGGCGGCGTTTATCCGGTAAGTGCCGTTTTAGCCGATAACGAAATCATGAACGTCATTAAACCCGGACAGCACGGCTCGACCTTTGGTGGAAATCCGTTGGCAGCAGCAGTGGCCGTAGCCGCGCTCGAGGTCGTGCGCGACGAACATTTGGCTCAAAATGCTGCGCGTTTAGGCGAAATTTTCCGTCGAGAAATTGGTAAGTACGTCGAGAAATCCAATATCGCCAGCTTGGTTCGCGGAAAAGGTTTGCTTAACGCCATTGTAATTAACGACGCAGAAGAGAGCGATACCGCATGGAACATTTGCGTGCGTATGGCCGAAAACGGATTGCTAGCCAAACCAACGCACGGAAATATCATTCGTTTTGCGCCACCTTTGGTTATGACCGAAGAACAGCTGCTCGAATGCGTGGGCATCATCACAACAACATTGCAAGAATTTGAATAAGCAAAAAGAATCGGTTTTATAGCCGATTTTTTTTTGGGCGTTCCGGCGCAGTAGTTTGCTTCGCAGTCGGGTTGTGGCGCCGTCGGTTGCTTGTTGCAATAAGCTTTGCTGCTGTGCAGTTTGCTAGTCTTTTCGTCGGCTT
>JAIXTU010000383.1 GCA_027483785.1 Flavobacterium sp. | reverse complement strand
GACACAGTGCGAACGTTTGTGATTTTCAACGTCATCATTCTCTGCGAAACTCTTGCTGCTGAGCTTGCTAAAGACAACGTTACAGTAACGACTCTTTGTCCCGGACCGGTTGACACGGCTTTCCAAACCTCGGAAATGCTGGGTACAAATGCCTACAAAACCAACAAACCTGTATCGGCAGAAATCGTAGCAAAGCAAGCGGTGCACTTGCTTTTAAACGGCACGGGCAAAAAAATTCCGGGATTTCAAAATTGGTTTATTTCCAACTTACCTCGAATCACTCCCGACTTTCTTATGATGAAAATCAAAAAACACCTCGCATCACCTATTTGAATCTATAACTCCCTTAAAAACAAGTATATGAAAAACCTCCTCGCGCTCGTTTTGAGCTTATTTGCCTTACAACTTTCCGCTCAAAACGGACTCGTAAAAGGCATCGTTATTGACAAGTTAACGGAAACGCCCATCCCTGGAGCTACCGTTGTTTTAACTACTGCCAATTTAGAAGCAATTACCAACGAAAACGGAAACTTTGAAATTGATAAAGTACCGTTAGGTCGACACAGTTTGAACGTGTCATTTGTAGGCTACATGCCTGTAAACATTCCGAACATTGAAGTGAATGCTGGAAAAGAAGTGATACTAACGGTGGCATTAACCGAAAATCTAACGACACTCGACGAAGTTGTCATTAAACAGCAGCCAGGAAAAGTAAAAGCTTTGAATAAAATGGCGGCGGTTTCGGCAAGGCAATTTAGCACGGAAGAAGTGAACCGTTATGCAGGCGGACGCAGCGATGTGGCAAGGCTCGTAACCAATTTCGCTGGTGTGGCCACGGCAAATGATAGTCGCAACGATATTATAGTTCGCGGTAATGCCCCGACTGGTATGCTCTGGCGATTAGAAGGCGTTCCTATTCCGAGTCCGAATCACTTTTCCACAGTTGGAACCACCGGAAGTCCTGTTTCGGCATTAAACCCAAACATGATTGCCAATTCCGATTTCCTCACGTCGGCATTTCCGGCGGAATATGGAAATGCGCTTAGCGGTGTGTTCGATTTGAATTTGCGCAAAGGAAACAATAAAACTTACGAATTTTTGCTTGGCGCTGGTGCATATCCGGGAGCTGAGTTTATGGCTGAAGGTCCGCTATTAAAAAACGAAGGTTCGTTCTTAGTGGCTGCTCGATACGGAATTGCAGGTTACCTTGGTGGTGCCGGAACGGGCGCGGCAATACCCAATTACAACGACGTAGCTTTTAATCTCGACTTTGGAAAAACGAAAGCTGGAAACTTTACGTTTTTTGGAATTGTCGGATTTTCAGATATCGAGTTTTTAGGTCGCGATGCCGACGAAGACGATCTTTTCTCAGCGGAAGACGCCAACCAATTGGTTAAGTCGAATTTTTTTGTTGCCGGCGTTACCCATAAAATTTCGTTGAATTCGAAAACGTTCATCAAATCGAACATTGCTTTTGGTGGTTCCGCGAATACGTATGACGAAGAACGAATCTACTTTCTAGGGCAACCGCAAGAAGTAACGTTACCATTTACTACAAACGACAACCAAGATTACCGATTTACCGTGAGCAGTTTTATAAATTCTAAACTATCAAAACGCGTTTTACTACGCGCTGGAGTTTTATGGGAACGCTTTGATATTGACTACAGCTTAACGAGTCGCGACCGACAATCGGATTCGGACAACGATGGATTTCAAGATTTTAATTCCATCTACGAAACCGTCGGAAACTACAATATTGTGCAGCCTTACGCACAAACGCAAGTTCGAATTTCGGATAAATTTACGTTTAACGGCGGACTCCACAGTCAGTATTTTTCGTTGACTGAGGAGTTGAAAATTGAGCCAAGAGCGTCGTTAAGCTACGCCGTTACCAATAACAGCAGCATTAATTTTGGCTACGGTTTACATCATCAAAATGTGCCTGCGCCTATTCAATTTAAGAACGAAAACGTGAATGGTGTTTTGCTGCAAACCAACCGAAATTTGGAATTGGTGGCAAGTAACCACTATGTTTTAGGATTTGAACAGCGATTGGGAAGCAACTGGCGAGCCAAAGCCGAAGTTTACTATCAAAGCATCAACAATGCTGCGGTCGAGCGCACGCCAAGCAGTTACAACTCGCTTACTGAAGGAGCTGATTTTGGATTTTCAACCGACAAAGTTTCGCTTATTAGCAACGGAACCGGTCGAAATCAAGGTATCGAACTTACGTTAGAAAAATTCTTTAGCGATGGATATCATGCATTGATTACTGGTTCGTTTTTCGATGCCAAATACAAAGGTAGCGACGGTGTTGAGCGTAATTCGCCTTTCAACAACCAATATGTGGTAAACGCTTTGGCAGGTAAAGAGCTGAAAATCAGAAAAAAAAAAAAAAACACATTGTCGTTTGATATGAAACTCACTACTTCTGGCGGACGTTTTTATACACCTGTTGATTTAGAAGCTTCGCAAGCAGCAGGTTACGAAATAAAACGCGATGATATTGCCTTTAGCGAACAGTACCGCCCGTATTTCCGTCTCGATTTACGCACCGGATTTAAGTTTAATAGCTCCAAGCGCAAGAGTTCGCATTTGATTTATTTAGAATTACAAAACGTAACCGATCACGACAATATTTTCATTGCTCGTTACAACCGACTAACCAATCAGGTAAATGAAGTTAATCAAATTGGGTTCTTTCCGGATTTCGGCTACCGATTCCAGTTTTAGGAAAATTTAGAATATAAACCGCTGCATTTCGTAGCGGTTTTTTTATCTGGATGTATAAAACTCACGGAAATCACAGAATTTAAAACTTTTTCACTTGAAATTTAAGTAAATTTTACTTTATTTAAAATATTGATTTTAAGTGTTTTAATTGAGGTAATATTGCAATATTACGTTTGCATTTTCGCAAAGCCAAAACGCCATTTATATCTTCTTTTACTTTATCGAAAATTATAACCGCACTATCTTAAGTCTTAATACTGCAGTCTTAATACTTAATACTCCAATCTTAATACTTTTCCCTGTGTGAGCGGGCGCAACGGCATCCTTTTTTGCACTACGGAATTTCTACTACTGTTTTGCAAAAAAGATACAGTGGAGCACGCGACGGCGCCACTACTTCGCGGCGAAGCCACCACTGCGCCGGCACACCCAAAAAATCTAAATTATCGCAATAGTTGCATTGTGGTCTAAACCAACCGAAAAATGAACTTCGCAACAACCCAATTTATAAAATATTCATTATGAATGAGATAAAATAAAAATTGACGCGACTTGAAAGCTTCCATGCACATTTTTAAAAAATATACTGTTAAAATTGGCAACCTTTTAACAATCGTTGCGTCTAAACAGTAACCAAGATAAACAAACTATGAAAAAATGGCTATTCGTTCTCGCTTGCGTTGCACTATTTAGTTGCGACGATGATGAAAATGCACCAATACAGCAAGAGATTGTTGGTTTATGGCGTGTGGAAAGTGCGGTTATTTACGGCGATATTGCAG
>JAIXTU010000334.1 GCA_027483785.1 Flavobacterium sp. | reverse complement strand
TAGTTGAGCTGTCGTTTGCGTTAGAAAGTATGTTTAGGTAGGCCTTAAACTTGTCGAACACCTCGTGATTTATGCAGTAGCAAACGGCATTTCCGTCGATATTTCCTTTAATAAGTTTGGCGTTTTTGAGCTCTTTCAAGTGTTGTGAAATGGTGGCTTGCGCTAACGGAAGCTCGGTTACAAGTTCGCCACAAATACAGCTATTAACTTTTGCAAGATGGTCTAGAATGGCAATTCTTGCGGGGTTTCCGAGTGCTTTTGCGATATCGGCGAGTTCGTTTTGGGTTTCGGTGAAGTAAGCTGCTTTAGTAATTCCCATCGTCATATTTATATATCGCAATATTACGATATAGTTTTACTAGCAATGTTATTTTAAGGTTAAGATTTAGAGATTTAGAGATTTAGAGATTTAGAGATTTCGAAATTTCGAAATTTCAAGATTGAAAGATTTTATGAATAGCTGATTACTATTTTGAAGCTATTCCCGCTTTCCGCTATAGTCCTCGAAAAACCAGCTGCCTTCAGACGCGCTGCGGCGGGCTTCTAGGGTCGCCACCACAGTCGCGCTTCAGTCAAGCTGCTTTTTCTCCGGGCTGCCGCTGCAATCGGGGCTAGGCGTGAGTGCGTTTGGAGAGGTGGTTTAATGAATTTTCAAACTTGCTGTAAAGTCGGTCGATTGGTGCGGAGCATGTGGCAGGTTTTACCGCAAAGTCGCTAGACTGTTTCGGAGCACGAGCTTGTATATCTGTTTAATTTTTAGATTCAAACTTTCGAATCTTATATTTTGATAAAAAAAAATATACAACTACCAAGCAGAATAGAATTCCATAAATTAATTTCACTCGATGGTTTTCAACGAAAAAGAATAATTTGCGGACATCAATATTATAATAGATTAAAATGGAGCCAACAATAACTGCGGCTTTTTCAACTTTATTTAAAAGAGTCAGCTCATAGACCTTGAAGTAAAGAATTGGAATTCCAATAAATAAAGGCATTACCAAGGACAAAGCAATTTTACGCGGAACACTATAGCTCACTTCTTTCAATGTACCAGTATAAAAAGATTCGTCTGTGTAAAAAAAGTAAAACAAAATCATAAACTTGATTAGTTCCAAAACTAAAAAGTAGATTAAAACTGAGAATAAAATATATTTTACTTTAAATTTCATCATGTTACTTAGTATTGCTATGTAATCGACTCACCATATTTTCATCATTGTTCGGCGCACCTCCTGCCTCGGTTTCATTCAAGATTTTCGGAACCCAGCTAGCGGCGATTTACCTTTTCTGTTCGGGTAAAGCTTCGGATCTAGTCCGTGCAAAAACAAATCTAACAAAACGAAACCGTTACGATGTAGTCTTTTATCTTTTTTGTGGGCACAGATTGCAAATCCGCGCTACCTATTTGCACGATCGAGTTTTACCGCAAAGTCGGGAGACTGTTTCGGAGCACGAGATCAACAGCTTCTTGTTGGTAGTTTAATGCTCCATCAAATTGTATTTTCATAATCACTATATTTTGTTTTTCATCTGAGTTATCATATAACCATCAAATAAAAAACGCTTTATTTTCAAGGCTTAACGCCGATTAAATCTTCTAAAATCAAATAACCATCAAATAAGATTTGAATCTTGCTTATTTCGTACTTAATCTAACTAATGTTGTTTAACATTCCTCATAGTCAAGAAGTTAAATAAACGTTTACTATCTTGCTAAAGTGAGTTTAAATCTTGCTAAACAACAATTATTGCTTCTTAAACATATACAGCGCGTTAATGTCGCGTTGTTTGCTACTCTGTTTGTCTACTAATTTATCATCAATAAACTTATTCAAATATGCACGAACAGTGTTTTCATTAATTTGCACATAAGCAACTATCTCACTTAAAGCGGCTTTGTGACGAGTGAAAAGATAAAAGAATATCTTTTTTTGCGTTTCATTGTAAATCTTCCAGTCTTTTTCTATTTTTTCCATTACCGAATCATGAATTGTTTTGGAATGGCCACTTATTTTATTTCTAAGAACTAAATAAACATTACCATTCTTTTCAGAATACTCAGGAATAGACAGCATAGATTTTTCCATTTATTCGTATATCCTAGACACACCTTCATTTAACTGTCTAACATAGCCCATATCTTCAAGGACTCTAGCCACCCTTGGGTTTCTAGCAAATCTTTCAGTCTTAATATTTTGAATTGTAACTTGCGCAGGTAAAGGACCACTGTTGCTTATTTCAAGACGGTTATCGAAATGCTTAATGTAAATAGCATTTCCTTGTACGTTATAAGAACGATGGCATAGCGCATTAACAATCCCCTCAAGCCAAGCTTCTTCTGGATATTCTGGTACTTTTTCAAATTTACCAGACTCCATATCTAAGAAATAGTAATCTTTAAATGACGCTTTTAAGAACGTCTTAAGCTCACCTATTAATATGGGAATATTATTTTCGAATCGCTCATCTTTTACCACATTATGACTCACGCCTGTCAATGCTTCCGTTCCTTCATACCGAATGTATCTTACGGATGCAGATGGAATATATTTTTCGGGTTCAGCTGCGAATAATAACACTGATGCATTTTTGAATGAATATTCCTCTCCCTTTTTAGTGGCCAAATGTCTTTTCACCAATAAATCTAGGACGTTATCTTTATAATTTAGCTTGAGCTTATATTCTTGCAATAATTCTTGGTCAAGGTCTTCTTGCTCAAAATTCTTAACTATTTCTTCTTCAAATCGTCTGATTGATTTGTCATATTCAAGTTTTTTAATTCGGTCTAAATCTAATAGTCTGTTTGAATCGTGAACTCGTAAAAAGTATTTTTAATTATCCTTGGTGCAAAATATACGCTCTAACTCTTGCTCAACATGGAAAAGAAACACAAGCTTTCCATCGATTTCAACTTCTTCCAATTCAACATTACAAGCTGGATGGATAAAATCAAAAATCAATGTTCGATAGCCATCTAATTTACTACCTAATTCATTTAAGTCTTCAATAGTACCATCATCTGCAACACCAAAGGCAAGTATTCCGCCATCTGCATTCAACATACCAATCAATTCTTCCGCTATTTTCACTGGCTTAATATCTTTCTCACCAAGTCCTTTACGTTCGAAATATTGATTTTCAACTTGTGTTTGAAGATACTCTTTTGTAACCAATGTGTTTATTTTTGAAACAGAAGCCCTCATTTTTGCCTTGCTTAATTATGAAAAAAACTTGCTTATTTTTACAAAACCATTGATTTTAAAGTATTTACAGCGCTGTTGACAACCTTGCTTATTTGTGAATAAGTCTTGCTTAAATACTTTTCACCTCATTGATGCCTAATCGGTTTAATGTTTGCACCGAATTGGCCTTTTCGACATCTGTGAAACCTCGATATTGCGGATTTACTTCGTCTGTTCGGCTAAAGCCTTGATTGCACTCACTGCTACAACAAATCTAATAAAACGAAAACGTTATCACGTAGGTTTTTATCTTTTTTATTGGCAGAGATTTCAAATCCGCGCTATCGAGTTTTGCCGCAAAGTCGGGAGACTGTTGCGGAGCACGTGGCGTGTTTCAAACTCTTTGATGGCACGGATTGCAAATACGTGCTAACGATTCGTGAGATCGAATTCGTGAGATCTAGTTTTGCCGCAAAGTCGGGAGACTGTTGCGGAGCACGTGTCGTGTTTTAAACTAGTCGCTGGCACGGATTATAAATCCGCGCTAACGAGTTTTGCCGCAAAGTCGGGAGACTGATGCGGAGCACGTGTCGTGTTTTTAACTCTTTGATGGCACGGATTGTAAATCCGCGCTAACGAATCTGCGCTATCGATTCGTGCTGTCAAGTTTTACCGCAAAGTCGGGAGACTGATGTGGAGCACGAGTAATTATGAAGTCGTCTTTTTTCTTTTAAAGCACGGATTGCAAATTCGCACTGTCGGATGCGCACGATACGTTTTGTTGTGCACTATTTCGCACAAGGGACAGCAGCGGAAAGCCGTACTGAAAAAAGACGATTGAAGCCTTTTTTGCGGGGGCGACCCAAGAAGCCGACGCAAAAAATGGGCTGAAACGACTTTTGAAGTGCGCCTTGTAGCGTATGGCCCGACCTGCCGCCTCACGTATTTCCACTACTTTTTGCGGCAGGATGTGCCCAAATAAACATCCTAAAAACAAAAAAGCCCTGCGCGAGGCAAGGCTTTCGGGTGGTCCCACTTGGAATCGAACCAAGCACCTACTGATTATGAGTCAGTTGCTCTAACCGAATGAGCTATAGGACCGTTTAGGGCTGCAATATTACTAACTATTTGTGTTTTCTGCAACTATATCCTGACACAACTCGACTAAAACGCCGTTTGCCGACTTGGGGTGCACAAAACAAACCAACTTGTTGTCGGCACCGCGCTTGGGTGTTTCGTTCAACAGGGTAAATCCGGCTTCGCGCAAACGCGTCATTTCTGCCTGAATATCGGCCACGGCAAACGCAATGTGGTGAATGCCCTCGCCCTTTTTTTCTATAAACTTGGCTATAGCCGAATCGGTATTCGTAGCCTCTAACAACTCGATTTTATTGGGTCCGTTTTCGAAAAAAGAGGTTTTTACACCTTCACTTTCAACCACTTCCTCTTTGTACGGAGCGGCTCCTAACAATTTTTCGTACAAACTATTCGCCGATTCTAAATCGCGAACGGCAATTCCGATATGTTCTATTTTAAGCATGCAGTTTTTTTTCAAAAATAAACTTTCGCACCGATGTTCTGCGCTTTAGTGCCTCACAATTTGTGCGATTAGCCTAAATTTGCAGCATGGAAACAAACAGACAGAAGAAAATAGGCGCTTTGTTGCAAAAAGATTTGGTGGATATTTTGCAAGGTGAAATTCGCAAAAACCATATTTCTAATTTGGTGATTTCTGTGAGTAAAGTTTCTGTTACCACAGATTTATCGGTTGCCGCTGTGCACCTAAGCATATTTCCGCCGGAGCGCGCTGCCGAAATGTTGGCTGGCATAAAAACGAACGCTCCGTTAATTAAACACGATTTGGCACAACGCGTTAAAATGCAATTGCGCCGCGTACCGTCGTTGAATTTCTATATCGACGATTCGTTGGAATACATCGAACAAATCGACAAGGCGTTGTCGGGCGCTGAAAATCCGATTGAGAACCCTGAATTATTACCACGCAGAAAGAAATCGTAGTGAACGTTTCTTTTTACATTGCTCGTAGATATTTGCGCAGTGCCAGCAAAAGCACCGCAATTAACGTTATTAACCGAATTGCAGCGGTTGGTATTGTTGCCGGTGGCGCTGCTTTGTTTGTGGCGTTGTCGGTTTTTAGCGGTTTAATCAACTTTTCACTTTCGTTTTCAAACGCCGCCGATCCGGATCTAAAAGCTGTTGTAGTTAAAGGGAAGTCGCTTAGCCTTACGGCAGAACAAAAGCAAAGTTTAACAAAACTGCCCTATGTTTTTAAGTGGTCGGGCGTGGTTGAAGAGCGTGCATTATTTACCTACAACGGCAAAGAACAAGTGGCTGTTTTGAAAGGCGTTGATGGAAATTTTACAGCAGTTACGGGTTTACAGAAATCGATTTACGCCGGTGAGTGGTTTTTGCAAAACAGCGGACAAGTGGTTGTTGGATCAGGTTTGGCGCAAAATTTATCGATTGGTTTACTCGATTACAACAATGTATTTGAAGTTTTGATGCCACGAGCGGGTGGTGCGGAAGTTAACGCAGTATCGGACGCTTTTCAGCAAACCGTTTTGTATCCTTCGGG
>JAIXTU010000276.1 GCA_027483785.1 Flavobacterium sp. | reverse complement strand
TTTTTTTCGCAGTTGTAAATACTTACCCGATCTTCATTTGATTTCCGGATTTCTTCCAAAACGCCAAGTGTATTGTCTTTACTTCCATCATTAACGAAACACAAATGGTATCCCAAGTTTTGATGAATGAATGTTTTAAATTCGTTAACCGCTAATCGATTTTCTTCATTATAGCACGGAATTACAACACCGATACAAGTGCTTTGAATATTTCTATTTTTGGCTCTGTCGGTCACTGTAAAATTAGTTTGAGTGCCCAATAATTTTCCCACTCGAATACCAATTTCGCTCAAACTAAGTGGTTTTTTAAGATAATCTTCGGCTCCAAGTTCAAAGCCTTTGACGATGATTTCCTCTTCGTTGTTCCCAGATAAAATCATAACTGGAGTTGCGTGTCTTTTAATCTTTTTTATGTATTTAACGATTTCTAAGCCAGAAGCTTTTTCGTTAATGTTTGTAGTATCATTCTTTTGGCTGTCTATTTCTAAAACCGGCATATTTATATCTACTATCACTAAATTGGGTTCAAATTCGTCGTACTTTTTAATGGCACCAAATACATTGTTTGAGCTTTCAACCTGATAGCCTAAATCAGTCAGACATTTGTAAAGAGAAAGCACTACCAATTCTTGGTCGTCGATGATTAATATTTTCATAATGATGGAGTTTCTTAATTCTAAATTTCGGAGCTAAAGTAGATTTCTTTACCATTTCAAGTCTTGATTTTTAGACCAATGGTAGGTTTTCATTCGATGAACTGAGGATAAGTGTAGTTGCGTTTTATACTATTTTCTTTTCATTATCAGTATCTTTACCGTAGCTATTAAATACCAGACTCTTTGTGCGAGAAAAATCAAATAAATACTTACTGATTGCATTAATAATTGGCGTAGTATTTCACTCCAGTGTCATTTTTTTCACACTCGAAAATTCGTACGACGCCCTAATTCACATGTTTTTTGGCAATCATTACGCTCAAAGTTGGTTTGAACCTTGGAATTATAGTTGGTATACCGGTTTTACGGTAATGGGTTATCCACCACTGGTTCACCAGTGCATCGGTTTGTTATCGCTTTTAGGAGGCTTAAAATTTGGATTGATAACAGTCGCTATACTTGCAGTAATTCTCTTTATTACCGGTGTTTTTCGTTTTTCGTTAGTTATTACCGGAAATCGCGATGTTGCGGGTTATGCTGCTTTAGTGGCTGTTTTTTCCTCATCTTTCATAGAAACACTCCACATTTTTGGACAATTGCCTAGTATCATTGGTATTTCCGTTTTGATGCATGCATTACCCGAAATTTATTTGTGGATAAAAACGGGAACTAAAAAGTATTTTTTCACCGCTACCTCGTTGATAGCCGTAACGGTTTGTTCTCATCATGTTACTCCTTTGTTTGGAATGATTTTCTTTATTTTCCCGCTAATTGGAATGACAGTAATGGATGTAGCTAGAGAAAAAGTACATACTTACGAAGAAGTTAATTTACAGCTATTTCTAAACTGTTTATTGTCTTTATGGAAGCGAATAATTGCATTTGGCGTAACAGCTGTTTTTTTAATCCTTTTTTGCATCCTTCCGTATTGGATTAATTCGAAAAAGAATCCGATAACGCAGGTTCCTATTCCGCACGGAAGCAGAGATAATTTCCTAGAAGTTGTGTCGTCTGGCCTTATGTTTTTCCTCATTCCTTGGGGAGTTTTACTGTTTATACTTCCGTACATTTTTTATCGGTATTTCAGTAAACGCTATTTGTTTTTCGGACTATCTATTTCATTGTTAACTTTATTGGGAACTGGAGGCACCACGCCAATTCCCCTTAAAATACTAGGTTCTAATGCCTTTAATATTTTAACTCTCGATCGGTTTACGCTTTGGGCAGCTTTAATGAGCTTACCCATATTCGGCGAATTCGTATACCGCTTAGTGGAGGCCGATTTACGAACTCGGATACAGGAGAAATTTGGCTCTGTTTATTACAAAGTTATTTCGATGTTCTTTGCGGGAGCTTTTCTCTTTATGGCTATTTTCACCATTACTTTAGGTTTTTTTAGACCGTTTCAGCCACAAAAAATTAATACACTTCCGATCGTCAATTTTCTTAACCAAGACCAGCACGATCAATGGCGTTATCTGCCCCTTGGCTTTGGAGATCAAATGGCAACGCTTTCATTTCAAACTCGGGCTCTAACTGTTGATGGTAATTATCATTCCGCACGGCGTCTTCCTGAGCTCACTTCTCGTGCTGTTGAGCGCTTAGAAAATTCAAAGTTTCGCGGTTTAGAAGGAATAGGTTCGTTACAACAATTTTTAGCAGTTCCCGAAAAATACAATCTCAAATATGTTTTTTCCAACGATAAATTCTATGACCCCATTTTGTACTTCTGTGGTTGGCATCGTTTAACGCAACTGGAAAATGGGATTATGGTATGGGAGAAGCTTAATGTTTCACCGTTGCCAAAAGTTCTTCCTTTTGAAGAAGTTCCTTTATATCAAAAATTAATGTGGGGAATCATTCCCATGCTTACAATTGTGGTGGCTTTTATCTTGAATATTCAAATGATTTTTATTCAAGCACTTAAAATCAAACCCGTTTTACCCTCCGATTTTTTAAAGTTCAAAAGCAACTATGTACTTTTCCCATCTAAACTGCTCCAACTTTTGCAGCTGTGGGGCGGTTTGATTTTGCTTGTTGTTTTCTATTGCACGTATCAGTTTTACTTAAATAGTACGCCTCAATTAACAGCTGCCAACGTGGTTAAATCATATTACGACGCGCTTGATTTTAAAGAATTTGAGCGGGCACATTCTTATGTAGATCCTAAAGCAAAAAAATCCTTACCCCAATTTTTACTAGAAACGGCGGTTCAAGATGGCGTCTTAAATTCTTACGGTAAATTAGATGCCGTAGCTATCGAGGAGCTCTTTCAAACTGAGAATACTGCAAAAATTATTGCGAAAACCAGATGGGTTACACCGCTGGAGATTATCGAGAAAAACTACTCACACGATTTGGTAAAAGAAGCGGGAAAGTGGTTTATAGTACCAAGTAAAGTAGATTTAGATATTCCGCCCGATCAATTTATTTCGAACAATAAATCAGCCTTTTTCAAGCACGGGCGAAGAATTTTAACTACGCAGCAAACCTATCACGACGATGTTTTAAAACAACCCGTTCTTGAAATTTTATCAGCTAAACTAATCAGACATAATAATACGTACACGATTATTGGAGAAGTTCAAAATGTAGATAACGTTCCTGCCGACGTTGTTTTAAAAGCCACTTTATACGGTAAAAAAGATAAGAGATTGGCATCTTTCAATGCTAAGTACGAGATTAAACACAAACTCTTACCCATGGAAATTAGCAGTTTTAAGGTGGATTTTGAAGATGTAGCTTGGGTAAAAAATACGGATTTGAAACCTGAAACTTTTAATCCCAATGAATTTTCTCCTTCTGAAATTACCGATGAACCTCTAACTTTTGACATACAATGCGCGGGAAATGTTGCTACTACTGATTTGTACACAGAAGTTGCGCTATCAGATATGCTTATAGAAAAAGGACTTTTACGCGGAACACTTTTTAATTACGGTATTCAAGAAAGCACGATACCGCAATTGCTGATTTCATATTACAACGCAAATAAAGAGCTGATTTATGTCGATCATTACTTTATGCGAGAAGGTATTCGCGTGCAGCGCAAAAAGAGTTTCGATTATAAGTTGTTGAATTTGTTGTCGTGTAAAACGATAAAATCATCGTTGGAGAATTGTTTTGTTAACGGACTTAACAATGCTGAAATTTCTAAAGCCGTGGTTCCAAACAGAAAACAAATCCAAAATGAGCAGCAGCTGCAGCGCGTTAAAGGAGAAGGCTTTGATTATGTGAAAATTGAAATCAACAATTATATCGGCAATCCGCGATGATTAATCGAAAACGAAACATACTTTTTATAATTTTCGCCCTATTTCTTTTCGCATTCGCTACAAGGAAAGAGGTTACGCGATTAGAATCTTTTGTTTTAGTTACAAAGTTGAAAGAATTTACAGCCGGAACTCCGATAAAATTAGAATTTCAACCAAAGTCAAACAACGAAAAACCGCAGCTCTTCATCATTCATTCTTACGGAAAAACACTTTTAGAAGCAAGTATAGAAAAAGGAAATTATGTATTTAGTTTACCTGAGAACTATTGTGAAAAAACGGGAAGAGTATCGTGGTTTTTGATTCTGAAAAATGAGTCGATAGTATCAGGTTCATTCCAAATACATCCAAATCGAAATACAAAAACAGTTCTAGAAAACTATCTCGGTCCTCGCAAAATTATGGCAGGAGGAAAAGAGTTCTCGATGATGGTGGTTGTGCCAACAGACGGTTTCGATAACCCAAAAGAATCGAATACTACCGTAAAATTGCAGTATCAGTTTCTTCAAAAAGTTAGCAGTTTGGATTTGCGGACCAACAACTTTATTGCTTGGTATAACATATATTCGCCAGATAAAGCCGGCAAGATTTTAGTTTCAACTGAATGTGAAAATACTGTGTCTAAAGAAATTGAAACCGAAGTTTATCCGAATATTGCGACAGACTTTTCTATCAATTATTCCAGAAATCATGAATTTGCAGATGGAAACCAACTTACCCGTTTTTCAACTTCTATAATTCGCGATCAGTTTGGAAATGTTGTTAGCGATGGTACCTTAGTGTATTTCATCATTCGAACTAAAGAAAATATGTTGTTGAAGACATTTGGAGCTACGATTAACGGAATTGCAAGCGCGCAAATTTTACATCCAGATCACCAAGACAGCTATCAAGTCAACGCCTATGTTATGGGAATTGCTGAAAGTAACTCAATAACAATAAATTATAAACCGGTTACCGCTTCGTTTGATTATACCTTAACTCACAATAATCGAACGCTACGGGTTGGCCCGATCAAAAGTTTTATGAATCAATTGGTTCCCGATGGAATTAACGTGGTCGTAAATGTTTTTCAAGAGAATAAAATAGTAGCTACTTTGGAAAAGGAAACCTCAAAAGGAATGGCATTTTTTGAGATTTCAGACGATATCGTTGCAGCAGGCAATTTTCAATTAGAAATAAAAACGCTTGGTATTTCCAAGAAAACTCCAATTTTACGTAATGACCATCAACAATAGAAGCATGATTCGGATTTTATTGGTAAGCTCATTTATTGTTTTAAATGTGCTGCTTTTATTTGGTCTGAGCAGTATTTTGAATTATTTGAATACAGGTGCCGACAGAGCTTCGATGCTTCACTTGGAGAAGGAAACAGTTGACACCTATTTACCAGCTGTTACTTGGGATGAATTGAAAAATATTGGGCGCAAAATGGAGCCCACAACCTTAAAGAAAATTGAGAAAGATTATTTATTTTCTTGGTATGTTAAGAATAAATCGCTGAAAAGAAACGATAAGCAAGGGATTGAAGATTTCTACACACAAAATGCGCGCGTTAATCTATTTAAGTCGATTGATTATAATTTAAGAAATCATGTTTCCATTGAAAGCACTTCTTTAAAACATCATCCCAAATTAGAGTTTTACAGTGAAGATGGGCAACAAGTAGTGTTTACAGATAAAAATGTAATTGAATTTCAGCGCATTTTTAAAAATGAAAAATTGATTACCGAAGTTCAAGATACGGCTACCTATAAGATAATGATGCTTTTAGAAGACGGTTTTTGGCGCGTT
>JAIXTU010000359.1 GCA_027483785.1 Flavobacterium sp. | reverse complement strand
TTCTTAGTTCCGTAAATTTGAGATAGCTTTTGCATCATATCCAAGATGCCGCGTTGCCCGTTGCTTTTTTCACGAATGATGATGTCGATACACATACCAATGAGCGCCCCTTTTTCATACACGTTTACATATTGCGTTTTGTACGGTTCATCTAGTACATTTTTACTCATTGTGGTAAACGACATAGAGTCGTCCATCTGTGAAGCATTTTTAATTTTTCCGCTTATTCTTTTGTAGAAGTCCTCTTCAGAAATCAATCCTTGATTAATTTGGAATAAGTTGGCAAAGTATTCGGTAACACCTTCGTACATCCATAAGTGTTCCGACATTTTTGGGTTTGCAAAATCGAAGTCTTCAATTTCTTTTGAATGAATGGTTAATGGTGTTACGATATGAAAGAATTCATGCGAAACCACATCGCGCATCGATTCGTTCATTTGATCCAGTGGAAGTGATTCGGGCATAACCACTGTTGTAGAAGTTGGATGTTCTAAAGCACCAAATCCTTTAGCGTCATCGGCTTGTAAGTCTGATAAATACAGTAATACCGCGTACTTCTTTGTTGCATTAAATTTGCCTAAGAATTGTTTTTGTGCAACCATCATGCGCTTCATTTCGGGTTCTAGCATTTTAGCGCTGAAGTTCCCTTTCGGGGAATAAACGGCGATGATGATGTCCATATCACCTACTTTGAAAGTAGCGTAATCGGATTTACTGTACATAATCGGATTTTCGATCAGTTCGGCGTAGCGTGCCGCAGTGAACAAATCGGCTGTATTCGAAGCATCCGCGTCGGTCATGGATGTTGCGCCATATAAATTTTCGGGATGTGTAACTTTCAACGTGTAAGGAACGCTCATTAAGCCATCGACATAGCCTATGAATCCGTGTGTGTTCAATAAAAAGTTAGCACCTTCCAAGATATTGGTTCCTGCAGGCGAGAAAATCTCTTCACCAAATTGCCCGCCTTTTTCTTGATCGAAAGTATCGTTTACGTAATAGGTAATCGACTTAAGGTTTTTAGCATCGCTGATTTTATACGAGTTTTCGTCGATTTTCTCTACTTTTAGATCGTTGTTCTTCTTGTCTACAGCTTTGAAATCGAAGACGTATTTTCCGTAGTTTGCCGTGGAGTATGTTCCGGGAATTGTTTTAGGTAAGCGATAAACAATTTCTGACCCCAGTTTACCTTCGAAAGTAACCTGAACGGCCAGCGCATCATTTTTAACTTCGTTTAAATTTATCGAAGTATTAATTTTTGTGACTCCCGATTTTTGTGCCAAGACAGTTTGCTGCCCCATACCACAAACGAGAACAACGGCTAGAAATAGCTTTTTCATGTACGTTCTTGATTTTAGATTTTCAAGTAAGTACACATTTTGAGCTATTTGTTACACTATTTGTCGCAGAATGTGAAAATTGAAGAAATCAATTCCGGCGCTATGGCTTTAGTTTGGTCGTTGTACGAAGCTACATTTTCTTCTTGCGAATTCACGATTTTTAAAACGTGATTCATTTTTTCGATCAAAACGGGCTTGTCGACTTTAGCGGCTGTGGCTAGTAGGTTAGCGTCGGAAGTTGGAACTTGTAAATCGGACGTTCCTTGTATTATTAAAACAGGAGCAGGCACTTTGGCAATTTCAGTCGACGGGTTGTATTTAAACCAACTGATAAGGTAGGGTTGTACCGACTCGCGAAAAATACTTGCCAACATCTGATTTTCAAGCTTAAATGTTTCTCCTTTATTTAGTTTATCGACGGCTTTCTGAACATCTTCTCGTAAAAACGGAGCTTGTTTTGCGATTTGCTCAACCAAAAGAACACCAGCTGCTTGGGCCGGACCGGAAAGCGACACGTAGCCGCGCAGTTTGGTTAATTTGGGATCTTGTGCGGTAACCGACATTACTAAAGCACCTTCGCTATGACCGAGTAGGTAGATTTTCTTTACCTGCGGCAGTTGTTGGAAATGCAGAGCCACAGCTTTTGCATCGGTAATCATGTCTTCAAAATTCAAAGACGCTTCGTCGAAATTTGGATTTTTAGCGAGTACAAAGAAGCGTTTGTCGTAACTAAAAACGGCGATTCCTTTTTTGGCAAGCTCTTCAGCAAGAAATTTGATGCTGTTGTTTTCTGATCCGTATTGGTTTCCGAAGCGATCGGTTGGTCCGCTTCCGACCGAAACAATCAGTACGGCATTGTAGTTGGCGTTGGTTGAAAATAACGTTCCGGTGATCAGGTCGTTGATTTTAATTTCAGTTTGGGAAACCGATTGCGCAAAACATAATGAACTGCACAAAAGCAAGGCAATTTTGAGTAATTTCGACATGATAAAAGGGCTTAGCGTTTGCTAATTTTGTTGTTAGATATGTTTCGTTGGCGCGTACATTTGAATCGATCGACGTTGTCGGTTCGCAGTTTTGCATGTTTTGTTGCACGACCTTGAACGCGTTCACGCCATAGTCGGAAGCTCGATGGCTTCATTTCCCGACGCATAATCTCGATGGTTTCTTGTTCTGAAATACCAAATTGTAGCTTAATGGCGTCGAAAGGAGTTCGGTCTTCCCATGCCATTTCAATAATCCGATCTATTTGGATTTCCGATAAATCTTTATAGGTTTTCATGTCTGTAAAGATACGAACTAATCAACGTGAGTTCGACATAAAAATCTTTGTTAGATC
>JAIXTU010000333.1 GCA_027483785.1 Flavobacterium sp. | reverse complement strand
CATCAGATAATGCTAATTGGGGTGTAATTGAACGTGTATCCTATACCAATGGCTGGACATATGACACCGATTTACAGCTAGTTTCAGGTGCAAGTAGAGTAGTCTTAGCAAATAATCAAACTTCGGCGGATTTTAATGTTATCCCACTTGGCAATCCTTTGAATGATTTAAACTTTTCTCAGGTAGCTAATACACCGACCGCAGGGTCAGCAATTATTAGAGTAGGAGCAATTCCAAATGGTCAAGCTGCATTACTTCCCGGTAGGGCAAATTACGTTAAGATAAAATTTAACCCAACGGCAGCAAATTGTAGATTTAAGGTTAACTTTTTAGGTGCTGTTGAGAATACGTTTAATCAACAAGGAATTAGTAGTATTCCGTATTATGCTTATAATTTGAAAACTTCAAATTCTAAGAGTGCAGGTTTTGGTTTTTTCTCACAGTATAAGTTCAATTCTCCGCTAACTGTAAATTCAGCTGTGCCTAAAATAGTTGGCCTTGGAGAGTTTGGGAATGTTAATCAAACAAGTATTGGATATGATGCAAGTAATTATTACGGAGTTAATGATATGCTAAGTTGCAGATTAAACAGTAATACTTCTGATTTTCAAGGCGCAGGCAGTTTGAAATTCATGAATTCTTGGCGAAGTACGATAATAGATTTCTCGGAGTTTATTGATTATCAAGACAACGACTCATCAAATAACGATTTGAATACAGAGATTACTTTAACATTCTTTGCACATTCAAATGACGCTGTAAATGCGGGTGCAGCTGCTTATTTTTACTTTAACATTGAATGCATAGGTGGGGGATTACCAACGCCCGTTGATTTTGATATGCCCAATATCCAATTAGATTGCGGATCAGAAAGGAAAGAACTTGTTTTTAAAAGACCAGACAGTAAACTATTTCCAACTACTATCGAATCTACTAATATAACTACTGAAACAGCACCTGTAATGAAGAGTTTCATGTCTATGAGCATTGAGCAAATTACTCCTTCTTCGCAATCAATTCCTATTCAAGTTTTTGAGTTGACCGATGATGCCGAAAATCTTTTCAGAATTAATCCGGATTTAGTTACAACAGTTCAACCAGTAACCGGAGTTGGTAATTTTAAAGCTACATTTAAAACCTTAAGGAAGACAATTGAAAAGCCTTTTACAGTAAATTTCGTTCCCTTAAATAATTGGCAACCCGTTTGTGAGAATCCCGCTAATTTGCAGAATATTCGAATACTAAATTGTAAAAATACGTTAGATTCGTCGGACAATATTTCTGTACCCTTATCATGTACAAATAGTCAAAGTCAATTTTGGCGCTATCATCCGGAGTTTAGCACAACCACGGAGGCACATTGCGTAGGTGCAGATTTACAGTTCATAAATCTTTTTTCAATTACCACAGTTACAACAATTTTTAGAAGAAGGCATACCTATACTAATCCTTACTGTGGGTCAAAAGAGTATATATCAGAGCCAGATGTAATATACTATACTCCGACTGTTAAAAAAGTAAAATTTGAAGGTGTTAATAGTACTGATTTGTGTGGTTTTGGAACAATAAACGTTAGTATTTCAAATTTAAGTCTCGATCTTACGGCTATTCCAACAGATTTGATTCCTGCATCGAATAACGTTGCTTCCTTAACTTTAAGGCTTTACAAGCAAGTTGGTAATCAAAAGTTTTATATCGGTAATTCGTACACTGTTTCATCAACAAGTGGTACTGTAGAAGCAAATAATATATTATTTTCAAGTCCTAATATCTTGCCGAACGGTTCAGTTATTTTCGATAGCCAGGGAGGAAATTCGCTACATCAAGTAGGCTTAGAAGTAACAAAAAACCTCTATGGATGTAATAAAGTTGAAGATATATTTCCGTTTACTACCATTACTGTTGATCCTTCCGCAATTGCAGGAGAAATTATAAAGAATGGAAATTGTCCACCACTAAATATTATATCGGTCAACGATGGAGTTACACATCCTGTAAATGGGTATAAATGGCAATATGCACATTCTCCAAATTCGCAGTATGTTAATATTCCCAACGCACCAAATACTGCATTTTTGAACGATCCTGTATCTTACTTTTCTACCTTCCCGGTGTTCATTCGCCGAGTTAGCACCTATTTTGGCGAATGTTCACAAGACTTAGCGACGGATCCTGTCGAGATAAACAGTTTCAATCAAGTAGCACCAAGTTTTGACTTGCCAGAAATAATATGCCAGGGGCAAGCCGTCCCAATTTTGCCCCCAAAATCGCTGAACGGTATTTTTGGTACTTGGAGTCCATCTGCTATAAATCCAAATCAAATGGGGTTGCAAAATTTTGTTTTTACTCCAAATGAAAATCAATGTTCCTCTCCAGTTAATTATTCTGTTGTTATTGACTATTTTACCAATTTAACTCTCAACGTGAGAACAACACTATGCAGTAGTGCTTTACCTTACCGACTGCGAGATATCTCTAACGAGGGTTATCAAGGAACATGGTCATTTAATGGAAATCCCGTTACTCATGTGCTCGAAGCGGGTGTGTATACATTTACCCCGTTATATGCGCAGTATCTTCCTTGTGTTCCGCCAGTAAGTATACAAATTACAGTTATTGATGTTGAGGTGCCTATCTTTCCAAACTTTCCCAATACTTTTTGTCAAGATGAAGTTTTTTATTTACCCGAAAGTCTAAATGGAGTGGCTGGTAGCTGGTCTGAAAATCCGGTAATTACATCTTTCTCAGGTAGCCACATGATCTACTTTACTCCCGACGCTACCCCTGATTGTACTACTTCCACGAAGACTATCACTATTTTAGCACCTTATAAAGCTCCTACTTTTAGCTTTCCGACAAATCTTTGTGCAGGAGCCGCACCTCCTAGTTTACCATTAATTTCAAATAATAATATTTCAGGAACTTGGAATCCTTCGATAATTAATAATTCTGTCTCGGGTACTTATACTTTTACGCCTACACCAGGTCGATGTGGCGTACCAATTAACGTTTCAATTACAGTTGGAGCGAGTTGTGATCTTCAGCTTCAGTATAGTTCTACTGTTCGCTGTGAAGATGGAATAGGACGAGATGAAAAAGAAACTGATTTCAGTAATCTCCAATCCTCAGAATGTATAGTTAGTTGTCAAGGTAGTTCTCAATTTTATTCGTTATTCGGAAATACGAGTCAAATAGCTAACATACAATGGAATATTGCTGGAGGTCAAGTAGTAAACACGACACCACTTGGAGTAACAGTACTTTGGAATTCTTCCAGTTCAAATGGTAATTTAGGAGGTATAGTTACATTTTTGGATGGAAGCACAACTGCCATAGATATTTGTGTTGAACTAATTGAAGTGCCTGAAGTTATAGCAACAATTCAAGGTTTTGCGCCAGCCTCAATTTTGAGAGCATGTATTCAAACGCCAGTCAATTTTCAAAATCTTTCTAGCATTGGCGGCGGAAATGGAACTGCATATTATCTCTGGGACTTCGGAGACGGAAACACATCTACGCTTTTTGAGCCACAACACGCTTATGAGGCAACAGGTGATTATCGTGTTACTTTGAGAGTCTATAATGGTTGTGCTTGCTCCTCTTCTTACAGTTTTAATATCCGAGTTAGTGGCGAACCACTAGTGATTTCCTGTGATACAATAAGTTGTCAGGGGCAAATCGCCATCTACAGCATCCCGAATGATTATTATGATTGTAACAATATCATTTGGACAGTTCAAGGCGGAACACTATTGTCAACTTTTGATAACGGTACTAAAGCCAGAATTAAATGGGGAACAACTAGCGCTGATGGATTTGGTTATGTAACTGTGAATACAAACAGTTGCTTATGTAGAGTACCAACGACTATAAAAGTACCGTTGCTAACAAATAGTTTTCCCATCGAAGGTCCAACCACCTTATGTCCAGAGCAACAGCAGATGTTTAAAATGCCACAATGGCCTGCTACTGAGTTTACTTGGACTGTTATTGGCGCAACAGGTGATGTTTCTTTAAATTTTACACGACAGCGTAACGAAATCTTAGTAACTGCCGATCCAAATGTAACATTCACGTTACGATGCGTTTATAAAAATACACTTTTTGACTGCGGGGGTTCAACATCTTTATCAATTAATAGTAACGATGAGTATACGCTTGATGGCACCTTAAATGTTTGTGTAAACACGCCTCTTGATCTGGTGGTGCTTAATTCAAGTGGAAATGCTGAAAGTATTCAATGGGAAATTACAGGACCGCAACAATTTTTAGCAACAGGTTCTTCCTCTGCGATAACCAGTACATTGACAATGTCAGGAATTTACAAATGGAGGCCAAATTTCCCTGGATGTAATGTAGCAGAAGTAGATATTACTGTTATGGATAAGCCAATTACACCAGTTTTAATCAATGGAAATTTAGACTCCGTCTGTCCAAATAATAATGAAATTTATTCAGTTACTGTGCCAACTGGAAATCAAGTTGAATGGGAGGTTGTTAATGGAGAAATATTAGGCGATTCTACAGCATCATCAATAAAAGTGGTATGGGATGAGACTGTTTTATCCAACCAAGGACTTATTAGAGTACGAATTATAAAAGACGATTGCATAGGAGAGTTTTTTGAACAAATCATTACTCCGCTAACAATTGAAGGTGCAATCTCGGGACCTGCCCTGACCTACGCAAATGCAGATACTAACTTTGAAGTTGATTTT
>JAIXTU010000069.1 GCA_027483785.1 Flavobacterium sp. | reverse complement strand
ATGATGAGAGTCCGTTACAAAAGTGTTGCCTTCCCATTAATGTTCAGAATTTTGGATAAAAGATGGAATTATAATACAGTAGAGCGGATAGCCTTACTACAAGATTTCATTACCTGCTTCAGGATTGGTTGCATCGATTGTTTGCTAGCCGATGGACCATTCGTCGGATAAGAATGGCCGAGTTTTCTCAACCTGAGCAAAATTCGTTTTTAAAAGTTGAGCGTACATACCAGCTACTCGAAAACACTTCAAAGGGTTAGGGAGAAAGACAGGTCACTGACCAACGACCAACGATGGCGGTTTTGCTACTGTTTCAAAGTCAAACATTTCAAAATCATATTTTTACAATTTATAACTAATCGAAAGCATCACAATTCTTGGCAGTACAAATACTTCGTTTTCGCTGATCATAAAATCGGAAAAATTGTAGGAGAATTTGGACTGGATATTGAACAGGTTGTTGGCTTTTATTTCGTAGCTAAATGCCTTATTTTTTCTTTGGTAGCGAAAGGAAGTATTTGCTAACTCGAAAGCGTTACGTTGTCCGGTATTATTTGTGTTTTGGAGGTATTCGTAATCGAAGTTAAAGATAAAATTTTTTAAAAAGGTGTGTTCAAACGAGCCGTTCCAGGTGTCTGAGAAGAAATCGGCGCGTGTGATTCCTGAAAACTGACTAAATGTTTTGCTATATCCCACTTCGATCACGGGCCATTTTTTGTTTGAAGTGCGTATTGACAGACCAAGTATTTGATTGTTTCTTTGATTTTCGGTTTCAATGGCGTTGAGTTCTTGCAAATAATTAAACCACGAGAACGCCGCGTTGGCTTTTACAGTGAATTTGTATATTTTTTTGGAAATCGAGCCCGACAATCGGTAGTTTGTTTCGGGGTTATCGGTGAGAACAGGCGTTGTAAACTGATTGATTCCTTGCAGTTGTACTTCGTTTCGGAGCGTTCGAACTTTTTTATTGAAAGAAGCAACTGCATTTAGAAACAAACCGCGATACATACTCATTTTGGTATAGATGACAGTTGCGTTATGAAAGCGCTCGTTATTAAGAAGTGCGTTGCCTTTAAATACTGCGTTGTAATTTTGGAGCACGAATCTATCGGCAAATTGCGTTACATCGGCAAACGTATTTCGCAGACTGTAATTGCCACTAAGCGATTCGGCTGTATTGAAATCGTAGGTTAGGTTTAGTTGTGGCTGCGGCAGCGCTTTGGTTAGATGTCGTTTCCCGCTTTCTTGTTCGGTTTGCAACGTAAAATGGTGCCAAAACAAGGCAGGCCTTCCTGTTAGTTTACCGATTTTGAATTTGTATTCGAGTCCAACTTTTGCCTCGTTAAGTTGGTAGGTAATGTTATTTCCAAAATTAGCGGTCGAGAAATCGTTGATACTTCCGTTGGTTAACAGTTGTTTTTCGGCTGTGGTAAATGAAGCGTTTGAATATGTGTTTCCAAAAATAGTATATAAGTGATTGAAATTGTTGAAGATGTGATAGTGTTTGAACAATAAATCGATGTTGTTATGGGTTTGTTTTTTTATTTGATTGATGTGATAATTTGCATCGGTTTCCAAAGGAATTAAACCTTGAAGAAATTGATCGTTCGTAAACCAATTGGTTTGTGGCGTTGTTTTTTCGTAAGTGTGATTCAGAACAACTGTGCTCGTATTTTTATCGTTGTAATTTTTATGCCATTCGACAAATTGTTTTACGGAAGCGTTATCGGCATCGGCCAATGTCAGAAAGTTCGTGTTTGCTATATTGGTTTGCGAATTGATGGTGTTTTGGTTGTTGTTTTGTGAGGCATCAGCGTGGATGTTGTAGTACCATTTTTCTTTTTTGGAAGGCGAATAATCCAATTTCGCATTGAGTAAACCTAAGGTGTTGGTTGTACTATTTTTTTGCAGCAGATTTTCAAAAGTTAAAGAGTCGTTTTTTAGATATTGGTTGTTTGTTGTTGATTGCGCGGCTAAAAATGTTTTAGAGAATATTCCGAAACCGCTAATATCCAATTTGTTGGTTGTTTGAAAACTATAGTTTAGAGCAGCGAATTGCGATTTATTTTCAATGACATCGGTGTTTTCGTTTGTGAAATCGTACAGATTTGTGAGTGTTGGTTTGTTGCTGAGAAAGGTACTTACGCCGCCTTGAAATCGCATTAAATCTTCGAAACTGAATGTGCTTTTGCCGATGTTGTTGTTATCGCCGATAAAGCTGAGGTTCATTTTCGGGCTGTAATAAAAGAGTCCGGCGTGAAGCAAGTTGTAGTTGGTTTTACTGCCAACGGAAGAAGCGGCTTCGAGGTCGCCAAAAACGAATTTTTTCTTGTCTTCTTTGAGTTTTACGTTCATAGCAAGTTCGTCGCTGTCGGAAACTTGTTTGAGTGCGCCAACTTGGTTGAAGTGATCGATAACTTCAATTTTATCGAGTGCGTCGGCGGGTATGTTTTCCACGGCGAGTTTGCTTCCGCCACCGAAGAAAGATTTGTTTTCAACGAGCATTTGCGTCACGCGTTTGCCTTGCACGGTTACGTTACCGTTTTTATCGACTTCAACGCCGGGCAGTTTCTCGAGAACTTCGCGCATTTTTCGTTCATTGCCGTTCGCAAAGGCTTTAATGTCGTAGATAAGTGTATCTTTCTTAACAACTATGGGCTTGTAGTCGTATTTTATGACTACTTCTTTGAGAGTTTCGCCTGTTCCTTGGAGTTTGAAATTCAGACTTTCGGGATAATTGATTCCGTCGATTTTTAGGATTTGTTCTTTATAACCAATGTAGGAAACGGAGACCTCATAAGGTACGCCTTTTTGGAGTTCGATTTTAAAACGTCCTTTATTATCGGCAATAGCGAATTTAATTTCCGGTTTTTCGGTTAGCGATTTTGCGAGTACGTTGGCGTTTTCGAGGGGTGTATATAAGGAATCCGAAATAGTGCCAGAAAGCGTTTTTGTTTGGCACAGTGTCTTTTGAGAAAGACAAAAAAACACAAGAACAAGAAGATTCACCCTAGTTAAAAAGGAAAACAATTTTATCTTCTGATTATTTAATTGTTCAAATTTCAAAACACTTCAGAATTTTCTGTAGGAATACGCGTCGTATACCTTCTAATTTAAAAAAAGGTAATACTAAAATTCGGAGCTAATAGCGGTCGTAGAGTGAGAAGATATCTTTTTTATTTCACTGTTTGCTCAATTCTTTGAGTGTTTCAAACCGCTTGCTGACAACTTCTAAATATTGTTTACGCGATAATACGGATTTACCTTTAGGAATAATGAATTCTGTTTCGGCGACTTCTTGAAAACGGATTTCTTCGAGGACAAAGGCAGCGTTTTTTTCTTGTAACTCAATAATAAGACCAGGTAAGCCACCGTACAAGCTGGGTCCGTAAGGAACAGGTATTTCTGGGCAAAAATAAGCGGTTACCTTTTCAGTTACTATTCGATCACCCATATTAACTTCTTTGGTAGTGGTGGCTTTATAGCACTTGTAATTTCCAATTTGTTTAAACTCGTCTGAAATGCTCCAGTTGTAAGAAAGCGCTTCCTCGATAACAAATTCATTTTTATCAAAGAGTAGTTTGTTTTCTTTTACTTCAATTAATATTTTTTTGTTTTTAGTGTCAATTGCAATCAACTTATCCGCTCCTGCGAGGCTTCGAATGGTATTCAAAGTTACTTTATCAATATTAGGATTTGGGATTTCACTAAAATTTGCAATTTCGTTTCTATATTTTAGTTCAAAGCGAACGTCTTTCGCAGCATCAACGGCATTTCTTAAAAGAAGAAATTTTTTGTCTGCTTCCAAGGCTTCAGGTGGTAAGTTTAAGTAAATTTTATACACTGCCACTCCAGAACTTTGTGCGTTTGCGAAAGTTGATCCAAGTAGTAATAGACAAATTATTGTAATCTTTTTCATTTTAATTAATCATAATCTGGACAGAAGCACCTTGTATTGATTTTCTGTCCAGATAGTTACAGCTTTTTATTTAAAGTAATCCCATACATCCCATAAAAGCACCTAATGCGATATCATTTGCTCGATCGGGACCAAATGTTGCTGTATAAGTCTCTTTTACGCTAAGTTGAATTTCTGCACAATAATTGATACGATCGGCTAACGCTTTAACTAGTTTCGGGTCGATCATCCTTAAATGGTTTTCATTAGGTTTATTGATGACAGTAATCATTTTTAATTTTTGTTGGGGGATGGTCAAAATTCCATCACTAACTACCTGATTACATGCAACAACCTTGCTGCTTAAAAATAGAGAAAGAAAAGCCACGAATAACAGCACAAAATTTATTTTTTTCATTTTTAATAGATTAAATTATTTCAAACCTCCAACACATCCAACAAAAGCACCTTGTGCGGTTGCATTTGCCTGCTCTTCACCTATAATTTCAGTGTATAAGGCCTTAACTTCATTGTACACTTGAATACATTCTCTCAAGACAATGATCCACTCTTTAGGAATGATATGAGCTGTCGTGGTAGAAGCAGCGGTACTTATCTGTCTAGGTTGTTCCTCTACAGAAGGATTTGATACTTGGTTTTCTGCAAATGCAGTTGCAGAAAACAAGCACAACACTAAAAAACTAAAAATCTTTTTTTTCATAAAAATTGGTTTTAAATTAAAAAAATAAAATGAATTAACCGATATAAAATTATGCGTTTTTTACTACCGATCTTCTCGGATTTGAACATTTAACAATTGTTAATAAAACTCTAAATTTCGTTCAACAAATTTTTTTTTTTGAAAGCATCTGTAATATGTTAGCTGATTTTATTAGGCAATTTTTTCTAATGCTGAAAATTCTGCAATAATGAAAAAAGTAGTGGGGATTTGTGCCAAATAATCTTATCTGGTTAATTTTTTTAGCCTTTTAAAAGCAAGTTATTTGCTAGTAATTCGACACTTTCGACAATTTTTTACTTTAAAAAGATTTATTATAATTTACGTTTTTTGTGCTTAACTCGCAATTTACATTCCTACTTCACAACAAAGATTATTTGTAAATGATTTCTTAGTAGTAATTTACTTTAAAAAAAGCTGCGTTTTTATTACCTACTCAAATTAAGAAATGTAAACTCAAACCAAAACTAAATTGTTTATCCTCAAGAACACTTTGATGTAACGATAATTCAAGATTTAATTTACTCTTAAAACGGATAATTAATACCAATATTAATAACCATATTGGCGAGATTATAGTCGCGGAACCAGCGATTGTTATACGCTTCTGCTGGATTGTACGTTTTGAAACCAAAGTCGGTTCGAAAAACAAAAAAACTAAAGTCGTAACGCAAGCCGAAACCGGAACCAACAGCAATGTTTTTTAACGATTGTATCCCTTCGAATTTGCTTTCGGCGAGAGTAGCGTCGTCCAGAACATTCCAAATATTTCCTGCATCCACGAAAACGGCGCCTTTAAATTTATTTACGATTTTAAAACGCAGTTCGGCATTAGCCAATATTTTCATGTTTGCTTCGTTAAAGTCGTTTCGCGCGCCGCTGCTGCCTGGACCTAAACGGTACGGCTGCCAAGCACGGATGTCGTTTGAACCTCCAGCAAAGTAGCTTCGCGAAAACGGAATGTTAGTTGAATTTCCGTACGGAACGGCCATTCCAAAGAAGGTGCGAACAGCAAGTACTTTTTCGCGTCGTAAATCCCAATGTTTTATAAATTCGAATTCACCTTTTGCGTATTGCGAAAACTCTACGCCGAAAATTTGTCTTCCAGTAGATTGCGCATTGAGCTGATTTGCTGTTCCGGCAAATAGCGAAAGCACATTTCCGGCAGATTCAGCTTTAAAGCGTATCGTAAAAAAGTTGTTGTCAACTAAATTGGATTGTGTAGTGCGACTGTAACTGTAGCTAGATGCAAGGATAAGGTTGTTTTCTGTTAATCGACGTCGACGTTCTTCAATACTTCTTACTTCCCGGTAATCGCGATCCGTGGGCAGTAAGCTGGTTTGGTTACTGAGTACGTCGTTTGTAAATCCGCTGGTACCAACAGGAATGAGCAAATCGCCACTCGACGGAGAAAAATAACTGTCGTTTGTACTGGTGTTTTGCGCAATTCTGTTTAGTGCTGCATAGCTCGAACGATATACGTTAAAATAGTTACTAACGTTCACATTGTTTACGTACTGCACGTTAAAAAGGTCAAATCGCGCGGTTTTGTTTCGATTCGGAATCCAATTATAGGTCATAGAGCCTGTAAAGTTCTCCTTGTCGAGACCAATATTTCTCTGTTTGGCAAAACCCAAATTAATGCTTGTGGTAGGCAGCATACTTTTTGGGATAATTTTCTCTGTTTTGAAAGGGAATAAGATTCGTGGAAATGAAAGTCGGCTATCGATACCGTATTCCGAAATATTAAAAAAGGTGTTATCTGGATTTGCCAAATCCGTAGAAGAGCCAATATTTCCACGCATGGCAATCAACAAAGTTTCTGCACCATTAAAAACATTTCGAATGGTAACAGAAGTTGACGCGGCGATACCAAAATCTTGGACGTTAGAGTGTGTTACATCAAGTGAAGCTAGAAAGTGGAATTTATCTTCAGGTGTGAGGAAAACATTCGCAATTAATTTATTTTCCGATTTTGGATCAGCTTTAAATTGGATGGTAGGTTGTTTGAAAATTTTAAGATTGGTTAATGAGCGGGTGGTTAAATTTGCTCTAAAATCGGCATATTCAGTTCCTGGATTTAAGAATATGGCATCAGTGATTGCTTTCGGGCGGTATTTCAATTTATTAAAACTGAAAATTGTAAAACCTTTATATTTGATGCTGTCTTTTATACTTGAAGATTCTTTGTCTTTCGGACGATCTGTATAAACATTCACCTCACTAATGGTATACAGTTTAAACGGACGCGTACTCGTTGAGTCGCCTTCCCGAATAGATTGGTCGTTAATAATCAGTTTTACATAGGTTTTACCTCCAGTGTTTATCGTATCGATATCGTAAATGATATTGCTTTGTTGAAATTCGAGTGCTCCATGATTTCTGAAGTATGTAGTGATGCGGTTTCGTTCGGCATCAAAAATCTCAGCGTCGAACGGCTCACCAACTTTTAATAATGCTTGATTGGATATTTGTCGATACAGCGAATCGAGTGCAGGAGTTGAAATTTTGTGCGTTAAACTATCAATGGTCGCCCGTTTTCCTCGATTTATCGTATAGGTTACGCTACCTTTTTTCTTGCCGACCGTATCGATTTTGGTAGTGATTTTATTTCTAAAATATCCTTTGTTACTCAAGTAAATTTGCAAGCGCTGAACGGATTTCTCGGTTCGTTCCTTTTTAATGATAACAGGAGCTTCGCCAGTTCTTTTCAAAAATTTATCTAAGCCGCTGTATAAAAATGATTTCCCGCGTCGGGTCACCTGCTTTGCAGAGAAAATCTTTGCTTGTCGTTTAAATTTCGCTGGGTTGTTGAGATATTTTGCTCGATACGAGGAATCAGGATTTTTTTTGGCGATGTTATACATCTGTAAACGAAGCTTGTAGCCAAGGAAATTGCTGTTTGGTTTTTGGTAAAGCAATTCTTCTAATAACTCGTCTTTGGATTTTTTACCATCTACGATTATGGTGTTTTTCGTGAGCAACAATTCGCCTTCTTTTACGCGTTTCGTGCTGTTGCAACCGCTAAAGATTGCAAGCGCTAAGAGAAATACCGTTATTTTTGCGATGCCTGCTTTCAAAAGAGCCAATTAACTAACCAAAAGTACATTATTTCAATGTTAAGCAAAACAATAACCAAGCGAATCACGTCTTTACATCTGAAAAAATTTAGACAGCAGGAGCAATTATTTATTGCCGAGGGAATTAAGGTGGTTTCTGAATTACTTGCCGCCGGGTATTTTGCAGAATACTTGTTTTCTACAACCGTTTCTAAGCAGCAGTTTTCGGCAGCAATGCTTATCGACGAAACGGAAATGAAGCGAATTAGTGCCTTAGCCGATGCATCGCCTGTTTTAGCGGTTTTTCGTATTCCAAAGGCAACTAATTTTAAACTAGATGAAATTACGGTTGTTGCCGACGGCATTCGGGATCCGGGAAATTTTGGTGCCTTGATTCGTTTGTGCGATTGGTTTGGCGTTTCTCAGTTGCTATGTGCGCCCGACACCGTCGACTTATACAATCCGAAAGTTGTTCAAGCATCGATGGGTTCCATGGCGCGTGTTCGTGTCACCTATCAAGATATTTCAAACACAATTCGCACACAACCCGCTCCGGTTTATGGCGCGTTTATGGAAGGCGAGTCTATATACAATCAAGTATTGGAAACGCCCTGCTATCTGATTTTAGGGAATGAGGCAAATGGCATTCGTTCGGGAACGGAAGAAAGTATCACAAAAAAAATATCGATTCCGCGCTACGGAAAATTGCAACAAACCGAGAGTTTAAATGTTACTACGGCTGCAGCGATTATCTTAGCTGAAATGCGAAGAACTACTAGTGGAAGGTGAAGTTGATAAAAATGGCTCGTGTAGACATCGATTGGATGTTTGATGTCCACGGACTATTAGGGTCGTTATCGCGAATTAACTCATCGTTAAAGCTAAAGACGCCTCGAATCGAAGGAGAAAATTTAAAATATTGGAGGTATAAATCAATTCCAAATCCCAATTCATAAAAATTGGTGTTTTTTATCATTCGAAAACGATTGTT
>JAIXTU010000033.1 GCA_027483785.1 Flavobacterium sp. | reverse complement strand
GCAAACGGATCGGCTTTTTCAGTAATGATACCGTTTTGCGATTGAATTTTAAATTTATAGCGTGTTCCAGCTTTTACGTTTGGAATGAATCCTTCCCAAATTCCCGACGAATCCCAGCGAACAAAGAGCTGATTTTCGCCTTGAACCCAATAATTAAAGTCGCCAATTACCGAAACAGTTCGTGCACTTGGTGCCCAAACGGCAAAGTAAACGCCTTCGACGCCATCGATAGTTAGCGGATGTGCACCCAATTTTTCATACAACTGAAAGTGTTTTCCGGCTTTGAATAAATCGATGTCGAAGTCCGTAAATAATGAAAATGCTTTGGTTTGGTTCATGTTTTTAATTGTTAAAATGCATAATACTTGCGATTCCGGTGAGTGGAATTACTGCCCAGCGCGGACGAGAATTGAGTTCGTAACCCAATTCGTAAACTGCTTTTTCGAGTATGCAATATTTTAGAAGGAAGTCGATTTCTTTTTTATATCCGATGTTTAAATTTCCGGCTTGCGCTACTTCGGTATAAGTTTGTAAAAATACGCCTACAAAGTAGTTAAACAATACTTCTCCGGCTTGGAAAAGCTCTTCTTGCGAATACGGATATTTGTCTTTGTTATTGAAAATTGTTGCGTAAATCGCGTAGTGAAAGGAGCGGAACATTCCGGCTACATCCTTCAATGGCGGTTGTTTAACTTTGCGATCGCGAATGGTGCTTTCTGGTTCGCCTTCAAAATCAAGCAAATAGAAGTCTTCACCGTTCACCAACACCTGACCCAAATGGTAATCGCCGTGAATTCGAATACGTTCCGATTTCATTTTCGTCCAATCGAAATCTAAAAATACTTTACGGATTTCCTTTTTGTTATCGAGAAACTGATTGGCCAATTCGAGCGCCAAGCCGTCGAGTTTGTGCAAATTATTCTCTAAAATATTCAATCGGTTTTGGAACTGATATGTGAGGCGGTTTTTGAGCCAAACGGTATAATCGCCGTTATATGTGGTTGGAGTAAAAGCGGTATCGTGAATATCGCCACCCAAGGCAATGTGCATTTCGGCAGTTCGTGTGGCGAGTGTATGAATACGAAGAAAAATAGATAATCCGGCCCAATCTATAATTTCATGGGGAACTTCGTTGATTTTCAGACGTTTGAAAAGCTCAATTTCAGGAAGTTTAGCGGTTTTGATTTTGCGAATTGCAAGGTTGGAGAAAATACGATCGCATTCATCGAGCATAAATTGCCAGGCATCGCCTTGATTTGACACCAATTCTTGCATAAGACCTAACGTGATTTTACCTTCTAAAAGTTCAACGCTTATGGAGCCATAATACGCTGGCGAACTCTTGAAATCCATTCGTTCGGTTAGAAAACGACTTATTTCGTAATCTGGATTTGTACTGATATAAATGCGCCGAAATATCTTTAGAACTAATTTGTTGTTAAAGATGATAGACGTGTTCGATTGTTCAACGCCCATAAAGCGCGACGACTCGTAAGCTGTTTCTTCGAGCTTTTCGCCTCGGTGAAATTTCACTTTCGAAGAATCTTTTTCTTTTCCAGTTAAAACTCTATCAAACAATAATTTACGAAAGTCTTCTTGATGTAGTGCATCAACTAAAAAACCTTCTAATCCGTTCATTTTAACAGGCGCGATTATGGTGCTGGTATCCAACTCTTCAGCTGCCATGAACGATATGGGCATGAAGTAGTGTTGGTAAAATGCTTCTTTAAAGTTAACTTCCAAGAGCACGCCGTAATATGTGTTCTTCTTGCTCGTTATCTTAAAGTGCTCGACAACTTCGATGTACTTCAGCGTACTTGCCTTTCCACCATACCATCGCTTATTGATGATGTAATTTTCTAGAATATCGGACGAAAACACCTTTACAAATTCGGCATCTTCAAAAGCTGTTTTCCAATCGGCTTTGAAAACAAACGGGTTTTGATACTCTTCCAGATTGAGTTTGCTTTCGCTCATGGTTATGCGATTTTAAACAAATGAAAAGGCAATTCGGGTTTCAATTCCACAAAGTTCCATTCTTTATCCCACCAATACGTATTTCCTGTGATTTGATCGGTTAATTGTAGCGGATTACTTCCAATTTTCTCGATTGGAATGCGAATACTTGTTTGAATTGGAAATTGGTCGTTCAGGCTAACAATCATTAAAGTGCGATCGGAGAAATTGTCGTTGTACTTGATGTATGCCATAACGCTATCGCTTCCTGTGTCGCAGAAAATAATGTTATTGGTTTGTTGTAGCGATTCGTGTGCACGACGTAGGAAGTTCAAACGTGTGATTAACATAATCAGCTTGTTTTTGTGGTTCCAATCCCAATGATACACTTCGTATTTCTCGGAATTTAGATATTCTTCTTTTCCTGCGGCCATCGGTGTAGAAACCATATACTCAAAAACAGGTCCGTAAATACCCACGCTCGAACTCAACGTAGCTGCTAAGAAATAGCGTTGTAAATGCTTGCTTTCGTTGGCGAATTGCAAGCCAAACGGATTGATATCGGGTGTATTTGGCCAGAAATTCGGTCGGTAAAACTCTTTTTGCTCCGTTTGGGTTAGTTCTTCGACGTATTGCTGTAATTCTTGTTTGGTGTTACGCCAAGTAAAATAGGTGTATGATTGTGTAAACCCTTGTTTTGCCAGCTCGTTCATGATTTTCGGACGCGTGAAAGCTTCAGAAAGGAACAGGACATCGGGATGTTTTTTCTTAATTTCCGAAATTAACCAACCCCAGAAATAGAACGGTTTGGTGTGTGGATTGTCTACACGGAATACTTTGATGTCGCATTCTTCAATCCAAAACAGCGCTGTTGATAAAAGTTCGTTCCACAGATTTTCCCAATCGGCAGATTCGAAATAGATCGGTTGAATATCTTGATATTTCTTTGGTGGATTTTCTGCATACTGCACAGTTCCGTCCGGACGCCATTTAAACCATTCTTTGTGTTCTTTCACCCACGGATGGTCGGGAGCTGCTTGCAAGGCGTAGTCCATAGCTACTTCGATTCCTAGAGCTTTCGCGGCTTGCACGAGCGCTTTGAAATCGTCGATAGTTCCTAAATCGGGATGCGTGGCTTTATGACCGCCGTATTGAGAGCCGATTCCCCACGGAGAACCCACATCGCCTGGTTCGGCATTCGTTGCATTATTTTTTCCTTTACGGTTTACTTCGCCAATCGGATGAATAGGAGGGAAGTACAAAGTGTCGAATCCCATTTCGGCGACACGTGGCAGCAATCGTTCGCAATCTTTAAATGTTCCGTGTTTGCCTTGTTCTTGTGACGCTGAACGCGGAAAAAATTCGTACCAAGTACTGAACAGAGCTTTCTTTCGATCAACGTAGGCTTGCAATTCGGCTGACGTATTGGCAAGGAAACGTAACGGATATTTTTTGAAAATAGCGGTTAGTTCCGGCGACATTGCGTGTTGAATCGCTTCGTGATAGTCTTTTTCCGATTTAAAAATCTTTTCGACTTCTTTTAGGTAGACTTTTTCTTCCTTAGTGGCTTGTTTTTGAATGGCTTTCACATATTCGGCGCCTTCGAGTAATTCGGATTTTACGTGTTGCGAATCGTGAATTTTACGTTCAGTTCCGTGTTGCCAATTGAGTGCATAATCGACCCAACCTTCGATTAAGTAGGTGTAGAAACCTTGTTTTTCAACTTGAAACGTAGCTTCATAGCCGTCGTTTTGTGTAGGTTTCATGCGTACTTCCGACCAGTTTTTATCGGATTCGTGTTTGTATTTTAATGCAACTTCGATCAAATCGTGACCGTCGCCAAAAACATCAGCAGTTACGTGAATGTATTGCCCGACAATGCGTTTGATGGCAAATGCCCCGTTGTCGAGTTGTGGTTTTACGTTTTCAATGATAATTCGGGTTTGATTGCGCATTTTGTGTTTTTTTTATGACACGGAAATTTAGCAAAAATTCGATAATGCGGTAACTTGCGTGAAGTTTTGCGAAAAAAGCAAAGAATTTCACTAAACGTATTTTTGCATTGAAAATTCCAACAGCCATAAGGCGTTCCACCAAATTATTAGCAGTTATTTCACCGAAATTGGCAACTCGATTTGCAGTGAAATTATTTATAAGTCCGCTCCGACACGACATTCCTAAACGAGAACTCGATTACGACCGAAAGACTGCGCACCAACGTATTTATATTGATGCCATTCAAAAAGAAATCGAAGTGTACGTTTACGGAAGCGGTTCGCAAACGATTCTGATTTCGCACGGCTGGAGTGGTCGCGGTACTCAATTGTTTAAAATTGCCGAACGTTTGACAAAAATGGGTTTTCGAGTGGTAAGCTTCGATGGTCCGTCGCACGGTAGATCGACCGGGAAAACGACACTAATGATCGAATTTATTGCGAGTATTTTGCAGTTGCAGAAAGAATTCGGTGGTTTTTACGCTGCCGTTGGGCATTCCTTGGGCGGTATGTCGATTTTAAACGCTGCTGTTCGCGGTTTGGAAGTGGAAAAATTGGTAACCATTGGTGCGGGGGATGTTATTTACGACATCATTTTGGATTTTGTGAAGCAGCTCGGACTCGACGAAAGTTACGCAAAGCGTATGCAAAATTATTTTGAAAAGAAATACCAGATGAAAATGCACGACTTATCGGCTTCGGTGGCAGCGACAGGAGTGAAACAGCCAACGCTGATTGTGCACGATAAGCAAGACGATGATGTTCCGGTGACTTGTGCGTACGCTATTGCAGAAAAGTTAGAAAACGGAACCTTGCTAATTACCGATCGTTTGGGACATCGCAAGATTTTAGGTGATACCGACGTTATCAACCAAATAGCCGATTTTTTACGTATAGATAACTAAAAGACTTTTTATGAAAAGATTCATTTTAATGTTTGTGTTGCTGTTTCAACTGACCGCCTGCAACGGACAAAACAAAACTGCTGAAAAAGCAGAGCCGTCAGTTGCCGCAAAGTCTGAATTGCCAAAAACCGACGCCGAATGGCAGAAAGTACTGACTCCTGAGCAATACGAGGTTTTACGTGAGAAAGGCACCGAGCGCCCGTTCACCGGTGTGTATGTTGATCATTTTGAAAAAGGACATTACGCTTGTGCGGCATGCGGAAATGTCTTGTTTACCTCAGATTCGAAGTTTAAAAGCGATTGCGGATGGCCTTCGTTTGATCAAGCGATTAAAGGCAGTGTGAAATACACACAAGACAATAGTTTCGGAATGGTACGCACTGAAGTTACCTGTGCGAAGTGCGACGGACATTTGGGACACGTTTTCGACGACGGACCGACTGAAACAACGGGTAAGCGTTTTTGCACAAATTCGATTTCTATAACATTTGTACCTGAAAAAGAACAGCGATGAGTTATCCAATAAATAAAACCGAACAAGAATGGCTAGCGGAATTGGGTCCGGAGCGCTATAAAATTTTAAGAGGAAAGGGAACTGAGTTTCCGCACAGTGGCCAATACAACTTGCATTTTGAATCGGGAACGTATGTTTGCGGAGCTTGTAAAACACCTTTGTTTGAAAGCGCAGCGAAGTTTAACGCGCATTGCGGCTGGCCGTCGTTTGATGCATCGATTCCGGGGAAGGTTGCGTATGTGGAGGATCGTTCGCATGGCATGATACGCACGGAAATACTTTGTGCGAGTTGTGGCTCGCATTTAGGGCACGTTTTTGATGACGGACCGACGGATACCGGAACGCGTTATTGTGTTAATTCGTTGAGTGTTGATTTTATGGGTGAGGACATTCGTTAGCAACTTATAAAGCAATCATTTTTTAAGCAATGTTTCCAATTTCCTAAAGAACCCAACCACTAAAGAACTTTACAATAAGATATGTTGCAATAGTTAGCATGTAGCAAACAATTGTAAATTTAGATAATCCGACAAACAGCTCCCTTTTGGAGTAACACAG
>JAIXTU010000367.1 GCA_027483785.1 Flavobacterium sp. | reverse complement strand
TAATTACTGAAAACGGTGTTCTAGGCAGAGCAGCTGTGCCTTCTGGAGCGTCGACCGGCGAACACGAAGCGGTGGAATTGCGCGACGGCGGTAAAACATACATGGGTAAAGGCGTTTCTAAAGCTGTTGAAAATGTGAATACAAAAATTGCCGAGGCGCTTGTCGGAATTTCTGTTTTTGAGCAAGAATTACTCGATCGAACCATGATTGCACTCGACGGTACTCCCAACAAATCAAATTTAGGAGCTAATGCCATTCTTGGCGTTTCGCTTGCGGCAAGTAAAGCTGCAGCAGCCGAATTAGGGTTGCCCTTGTACCGCTACATAGGTGGCGTAGCTGCGAAAACGCTACCGGTTCCGATGATGAACATCATTAACGGAGGTTCGCACTCCGATGCACCAATCGCTTTTCAGGAATTCATGATTATGCCTGTGAAAGCAACTTCGTTCACGCATGCAATGCAAATGGGAACCGAGATTTTTCACAATCTTAAAAAAGTACTTCACGACCGTGGCTTATCAACAGCGGTTGGCGATGAAGGTGGTTTTGCACCAAATTTAGCCGGTGGTACAGAAGATGCACTCGACAGCATCAAAACAGCAGTTGAAAATGCCGGTTATAGCTTTGGTGACGATGTGAAAATTGCACTTGATTGCGCCGCTTCTGAGTTTTACGTAAATGGAAACTACGACTATAAAAAGTTCGAAGGTGAAGGTGGAAAAATTCGCTCATCTAAAGAACAAGCCGAGTATTTAGCTGAACTAGCTTCTAAATACCCAATTATTTCTATCGAAGACGGTATGTATGAAGATGATTGGGACGGATGGAAATACCTAACCGAATTAGTTGGCGATAAAGTACAGCTCGTTGGCGACGACTTGTTTGTTACCAACGTACAACGATTATCTACAGGTATTGAAAAAGGTATCGCGAACTCAATCTTGGTTAAAGTAAACCAGATCGGTACTTTATCCGAAACGATTGCTGCGGTGAACATGGCGCATAATGCGGGCTACACCTCGGTTATGAGTCACCGTTCTGGAGAAACCGAAGACAGTACAATTGCTGATTTGGCAGTAGCTTTAAATTGTGGACAAATCAAAACTGGTTCCGCATCACGTTCTGATCGTATGGCCAAATACAACCAACTTTTGCGGATTGAAGAAGAGTTGGGAGAAACGGCTTATTTTCCCGGAGCGCGCGCATTTAAAATAAAATAAGCATTCACTTTTTATGTCAAAACCCGGATTTTTTTTCCGGGTTTTTTGTGAAATTTTGTCAAGGAATATCAGCTTTTAACCACCAAATTTGATTGGAATCTAAGCTATTGACGCAACCCGATTCATTTTTGTTTATCCTATAGTTGTAACCTTTAAACAAACCCAAGACATGAAACAGAAATTACTTCTATTGCTCTTTATAGCATGGAGCGGATTTTCCCAACAGGTGACTTTTACCGATCCCAATTTAAAGGCATTTCTGCTTACTGCCGGAACAAGTTTTGCAAACGCCTTCGACGAAAACTATAATCCAATTGCTGTCGATGCAGATGGCGATGGTGAAATAACTGTTCTAGAAGCTCAAGCCGTTTACTATTTAGATATCGCCTTTTTCGATATCAGTAGTATTGGTGGTTTAGAGGCTTTTACTAATCTGCGAATGCTCGATTGCTCGTACACAAATTTGGTGGGTCAGTCGATAGATTTAACAACTCTAACCAATTTGGAAGTACTGCGTTTAAGCAATTGCGGTATCGCCGATTTGAACATCGACGGATTAAATGCGCTTAAAATGATATACGCCGACCAAAATAATCTTACAGGCTTTAGTCTAGCTAATCACAATGCTATAGAAAATATTTCGTTGTCTTACAATCAATTGACAACATTAAACCTGTCAAATCTTCCAAGCTTGAAACTTTTAAATGTCAATGTAAATCAACTATCAGCGCTGGAATTAGAAAACACACCTGCTCTTGAAGACCTGTCCTTTTTCAGCAATTCCATAAGTCAGATAGATTTTTCAAGCTATCAATTCCTGCGAAGCGTTATTGGTTACGATAATAATTTGACAACAGTTGATGTGGCTTCCAATCCTAATTTATTCGAGCTTGGTTTAAGCGATAACGAAATTACCTCGATAAACTTTTCCTCGGCAAATGCTTTGATTTACATGGTTAATTTGTCAAACAATCAGCTTACTTCAATCGACGTATCGGGGCTTGTGTCTCTTTCCGATTTAGCGCTTTCTAACAATCAATTAAGTGCATTAAACATAGCGTCAAATGCTTCTTTGCGAGGTTTGTTCGTTTCACAAAATAGCTTGAGCGAACTCGACCTAACAGCAAACCAAGGTTTGAATATGCTCGAATGTGCAAATAATAACTTAAGTACACTAAATATCGAAGGTTTAAATGTTTTGTTGCAAGTAGATTGTAGCTACAACGCGCTTACAAGCCTTTCTCTGGAAACAAATCCTGCTATATATTCATTGCGCTGCAACAATAATGCGCTTACTGCTTTAGATGTTTCGGCACAACCTACTCTTTATGTGCTGGATTTTTCATCAAATCCTATTTCAGAAATCGATTTGAGTACTCAAATGTACTTGT
>JAIXTU010000378.1 GCA_027483785.1 Flavobacterium sp. | reverse complement strand
TACTGCCGTCGGTTTCAACCACAAACGAAACCAACATTTTTAGCGTCGTACCGCTCTCCATATCCGGACGCTCGAAATTTTCAGCGATGTAGCGGTAAAATGCGGCCAATCCGCCGGGAAACTCCGGCATTTTATCTACCATGCCTGTGCTTAGCGGCTTGTCGGACGTACCAGCATCCGAACTACCCGTATCTGTTGTAACGCCAGTAACTGCTGTACCGTTTTCGGATCCCTGCGGACTACCCGTTGTGTTCGTTTCACCAGCATCCGACTTCTCAGAAGTAAATGTAGACGCTTCGACTGGCGACGCATCAGCGGCAGTAGTAACAGTTGCAAAACCTAAATTTCCGGTGTTTTCAACTGAAGTAAGCTTTTTTGGCTGCTCGATAGCTTTTGGTTTTGGCTTGGGTTCTTCTATTTTTACCCTAGACAAAATTACCGGAGTTACTAGATATTCCGGACCGTCGTCTGTAGTGTTAGCAGTTGCATCCGCTCTGCTCGCATACATGAGGGCAGAGACGCCCATACATAAAAGTGCAATAGCTAAGAAAAAGGCTTTGGCCGTTAATTGGTTGGATTTTTTACGCAATTCATAAGCTCCGTACTCTTGATTGCGGTTTTCGAATACTAAGGCGATCCACGACGCACTTACAACGCTCACTGTTCTCATAAAAATAAAAATTTTGGTTAGCGTAGTGGTGTGTCATGACGGCTCTTTTCTTCATAACGCAGAAGGCAGAGCTCTTATTGCGAGCGACTTAAATTTTTTTTAAGACTAGTGCAACGCGCGCTGTTCTAAAAAGTCGAGTAGCTTTCGGACGGCGCGACCGCGGTGCGAAATCGCATTTTTTTCTTCTTTGCTCATTTCGGCAAAAGTCTGGTTATGGCCTTCAGGAACAAAAACGGGATCGTAACCAAAACCTTCGGAACCGCGAATTTCTGTGGTTATGGTTCCGCGAATTTCGCCTTCAAAATAGTGTATGCCGTTGGGTAATTTTAAGGCAATAACGGTTACAAAACGCGCCGCTCGATTACTCTCATGCTGCAATTCGCGCAGGAGTTTTTCGATGTTGGCAGAGGCGTTACCGTGTTCGCCGGCATAACGTGCCGAGTACACGCCGGGAGCACCATGTAGCGCGTCGACTTCCAAACCACTGTCGTCGGCAAAACCCAAAACGTTGTAGTGTTCTGAAAGGTAATTTACTTTAAGGAGTGCATTTCCCGAAAATGTAGCGGCCGTTTCCGGAATATCGGGCACTTCGGTTAGGTCGAGCAAACTTTTTAGTTCGTACGAAGCCGGGAAAATCTGCTGCAATTCACGTACTTTATTGGCATTGGCTGAGGCGAAAAAAAGGGTCATTTGGAATAGTGTTTAGCGGTTCAAACTTACGTAAAGTCTGGGTTAAATTGGTGTTTAAAAGTATTGATCTTAATAGTGAAAATTGTGCATTAGCCGTGGTATTTCGCGAAAAGTTAGTACGTATTTAGGGCAGCATGATTTTTTAAGGTGGCACGAAAAATACCTATAAGTAGGTAGTTTTAAGAAAGTTGAACCGCATAACTTCGATGCATCAAATTAGCTTTTCCTGCTAGGGAAGTAATTTAAAAAATGCGCGTTAGTTTTAACCTAAATTAAAAGATTATGAAAGAATTTCACATTAAAAAAATTTTTGTTCTTGGTGTTGTAATGATGCTAGTTTCATGTGGATCAGCAGGCGGAATTACGAAATGCAAGGATGCCAAAGTCGACGTAGATAAAGCATTTAAACAGGTTTATAAAGCCACACAAGAAGTTATGGCAGAAGTTGACGACAGTAAAATGACCTTAAAAAGTGTTGATTTATCGTTTGCTACAACTACAGAGTTTACACAAGAATATGCTGCTAAGGTTTATGTCATCAGTGGAGAATTCAAGAAAAACCAGTCTCGTTCAAAAGCAGTCACATACACATTTAAGCAGGCTGAAACGAAGCTAGAGTCATTTACCGAAGACAAGAATATTAAAGAATTTAAGGAGTATTTAAAATCAGTTTTAAATACAGCTAAAGGCGTAACAGGCGAAGACACGTTTGCCTTGCAAGAAATCGAGGTTAATGTTGAATTTACTATTACATGTAGCAAAGCTCTTGGAGGTGAAATAGAATTAGTGCCGGTAACTCCTTCAGTAAAATTAGATAGAACGAAACAGGCGGTACATTCGATCACCGTAAAGCTTCAAAAAACTGAAAAAAAGTAGCTAAAAGAAATGCGATAGCCAGAATTTTAACTGTTATTACACTCCTTTTTAGACGCTATTCCGGCTGTTCGCTTTAGTCCGCAAAAAATACGGCACGTTCACACGTCTTGCTTCTGGCTTCTTAGGTCGCCATCGCAAAACGGTTCACGTAGCCGTATTTTTCTTACGGGCTGCCGCTGCCATCCGGGCTAGGAAAAGCGTTACCAACGTTTAGCGAACAGCGATTCGAACTTCGAAATGGCTGCAAAATTTAATGATTTCATCAGCTGTACGTTTATAACAAGCAATACCTTCCCAACGCCACTACAACCGAAGTCATGAGTCGACACGCCGATTTAAAAGCCATTGCATTATTATTCTTAAAGCTTGGAATTACAGGTTTTGGCGGACCAGCAATACATATTGCCATGATGCATCGCGAGGTAGTAACCAAACGAAAGTGGCTCACCGAACAAGATTTTCTCGATTTGATAGGAGCTACAAACTTAATTCCGGGTCCGAATAGTACCGAATTAGCCATTCACATCGGGAAAGAAAAAGGCGGCTGGCGCGGTTTAGTCCTTGCGGGTGTTTGTTTTATTTTACCTGCCGTTATCATAACTTCTGTTTTTGCATACGTATACAAAGAGTACGGACAGCTTCCCGAATTACGGCAATATGTGTACGGAATGCAACCAGCGATTATTGCTGTAGTGGCAGGCGCCATTGTTCCACTAGCTCGAAAATCAATAAAATCGCGAGAACTTCTATGGCTTGCCGTATTTGTTGGAATGGGTGCCTTTTTTAAAGTGAACGAAATTGTTTTGTTGTTCGGCTCTGGGTTTGCAGCATTGTTTATTGCGTACATCAAAAAAGCACGAATAGCACCAACGGTCGCACTTTTTCCATTCCTTTTAACGGATAAAATAGCAACGTACGACGTTAACCTCAGCAATTGGAAGTTGTTTTTTGTTTTCCTCAAAATTGGTTCGATACTGTATGGTAGTGGTTACGTACTCTTTGCCTTTTTAGATGCCGAGTTGGTTGCTACAGGCATGCTTTCAAAACAAACGCTTGTCGATGCTATTGCTGTTGGGCAATTCACACCTGGGCCTGTTTTTTCGGCTGGTACTTTTATTGGGTATCAAATTAACGGAATTACCGCGGCGTTAGCTAGTACAGTTGCCATTTTTTTGCCAGCGTTTTTATTTGTTGCGTTTTTAAATCCGTTAGTAAAGTGGCTTCGAAAGTCGCCGCTTTTTTCTGTTTTTATTGATGCAGTTAACGTGGCTGCTATTGTGCTTATTCTAAGCGTTTGCATCGATTTAACTTCCACAGCAATAACCAACTGGAAAACGGTTTTAATTGCCGCGATTAGTTTTATCATTTGCTTGCGTTTCAAAAATGTAAACAGTGTTTTTGTATTGCTGGGCGGCGCCGTTTTGGGGTATTTTTTAGATTATTGATTAATCATTTACATTCAAATAACGGCCACAAAAATTTGCTGTAAACAGTTGTATTTGAAATTCTTGGCGGCGCAGTTTTACATTGTGTTTTTTTAAGCAGGCACGAAAAATACCTATTAGTAGGTAGTTTTT
>JAIXTU010000097.1 GCA_027483785.1 Flavobacterium sp. | reverse complement strand
TTCAAATTGCGAATTATAACGGCGTTGGAACCTACACATCGGGCAATAACGATTTAACGGCAGGATACATCAACTATCTGCTTTTAGGCGATACGCCAACAAGTTTTCAAACTTTCACATCCGTACGCGGAACAGGAACAGTGGAAATAACCGAAGTTACCGAAACTTCGATATCCGGAACTTTTTCTGCGACAGCGCCAGAGAACGTACCGGGTGCCACCAACCAAGTTTCTATTACTGAAGGCAGCTTCAAAGCCGAGTTACAATAAAATGTAGTAGTAGCGTTTGTTTGATTTCCCTCGACGTCAGTTTTTGTGTCGAGGGTTTTCTACTTCAAAACGATAGTTTGTTTCCTAAAATTTAGTATCTTACAGAGATTAACCAACCAAACCAACCCATGAACAAGCGCCTATTTTGTAGTCTGCTTTTCAGTCTTGTCGCGCTCTGTAGTTTCGCTCAAAATCGAGAGATCGATAGTATGGTGCGAAAGTTAAACACCGGAACGGTCAAAGAACGCTTCAAGAATTTAGTAAAAATAAGCGATGCATACACGCAAACCGACTATAATAAAAGCATTCAATACGCACGAGCTGCAGTTGAGTACGCGCGGAAAGTGAATGATAAAAATTTCGAAGGTGAAGCGTATAACGTATTGGCCAACGGTTTTCAGTTTCACGGAAAACTCGATTCGGCATTAATTTACCACCAAAAATCGCTGGAAGCACGAAAATCCGTAGGTGGAAAGAAGGAAATAGCCGACTCGTACAACAACTTGGGCGTTGCTTACGATACTTCCGGCAAATACCGACTAGCGCTGAGTTACTATTTTGCGGCATTAAAAATTTTTGAAGATTTAGCAGCCACACCGCAAGTAGCTATGACTTGTACCAATATTGGAATTGTGTATAAGGAAATGAAAGACTACACAAAAGCTTTGAAGTACTACAACGAAGCATATTTGCTTTATCAAAAAACTACCGATGATTTTGGGAAAACCGTTTCGTCGGGAAATATGGGATCGATACTGATAAATTTTAGTCGGTATAAAGAATCGCTTACATACTCAAAACAAGCTTTTGCAGGCTATCAAAAACTTGGTTATGAAACGTATACGGCATATCCGCTGTCGAATATTGCTGTGGTTTACGATAGTTTACACGTTTTTGAGGAAGCAGAAAAAGCTTATCGCAACAGCATAAAATTGCATCAGAAGTTCGAGAATACGTTTGAGATTGCCAATATCAGCTGCGCTTTTGCTAATTGCTTATACAAACAAAACAAATTAACCGAAGCCGTTTTTTGGGCCAAGCGTGCCGAGCAAGTTGCCACCGAAGCCGAACAGTTTTTATTGGTTGTTAGAGCTTATGAAATACTCGCCAAAGCCTATCGAAAAAGTGCCGATTATAAAAATGCGTCGCTTTACGCAGAAAAGTACGCTTCCGGACGCGATCATTTATTTGAATACGAAAAAACAAAAGCTAGTTTCGAACTAGAAACCGTTTACGAAACCGCAAAGAAAGAACGCGAATTGCTGGCACAGCAGGCAAAAACAGAACGTAGAAACATTACAATAGTTGCTTTGGGAGCAATTGCTGCACTTTCTGTTGCACTCGGATTTTTATTTTACAGACAGCAAAAGATAAAAAACCGACAACAATTGCAAAGTTTTGAACTCCAGACGGCGTTGCAGCAAATAGAAACCCAAAAGCGACTTCAGGAACAACGCGAGAGTATTTCCAGAGATTTGCACGACAATATCGGCGCTCAACTCACATTTATTATTTCTTCTGTAAACAATATCGGTTTTGCATTTAAAAACAGCGACGAGAAAATTCTGCGAAAGCTAAAGTCGGTGGCCGATTTCACTAAAAGTACAATTGTAGAATTACGCGACACCATTTGGGCGATGAACGAAAGCCATATCTCATTCGATCAACTCAAATTACGGATTTTGAATTTTGTGGAAAAAGCCAGCGAAATGTCGCAAGTAGAGTTTACTTTTTCGATCGACGAAGATTTGAACGCACGAACTTTTACTGCCATCCAAGGAATGAATGTATATCGGATTATTCAGGAAGCAATAAATAATAGTTTGAAATATGCAGAGGCAAAATCCATATCAGTTTCGGTTTATCAAGACGAAACACAGCTCACAATTTGTATTTCCGACGATGGTAGAGGTTTTGATAGGGAAGAAATTACACTCGGAAATGGCTTGTTAAACATAGAAAAGCGTGCAAGAGAATTGTCGGGCACATTTGAAATTTCCAACAAAAATCCCGGAACGCAACTTTGTGTTCGCTTTCCCAAAACTCAATTATTATGATACGTATCGCTATAGCCGACGACAATGTATTTTTGGTAAAATCGACAGTTGAGAAGTTGCAATTTTTCGAAGATTTTACAGTAAAATTTACAGCCAAGGACGGAACTGAAATTGTCAAAAAAGTTACAGAAAATGCCAATATCGACGTCATTTTAATGGATATTGAAATGCCTGGAACCGATGGTATTGAAGCCGCTCACGCCATAAAACAACGATTTCCGCAAATCAAGATCATCATGCTCACTGTTTTTGATAACGACGAAAACATTTTTAACGCTATAAAAGCAGGAGCCGACGGATATTTGTTGAAAGAAATCGATCCGGAAGACTTGCACAAGAAAATTCTAGAAACTTGTAACGGTGGTGCTGCTATGCATCCATCGATTGCTTTTAAAACGCTGAAATTACTCCGAAATCCGACCCTTGCCGACAGTTTTGAATCAAGAGAAGAAATTGCCTTAAGCGCTCGTGAAACCGAGGTTTTGGAGCAAATCAGCAAAGGACTGAATTACATCAATATAGCCGAAAATTTGTTTTTATCGCCCAGTACCGTTCGTAAACACATCGAAAACATTTACGGAAAACTACGTGTGCACAGTAAGCTAGAAGCCGTTGAAAAAGCAAGAAGAAATAATTTGATTTGATATGTACTCGTTTTTTGTTCGAACTCCGCACTTTTTGAAAGTAATCGCCAAATACGATTTTCTTCGGATGGTCTCGTAATCAGTAGTTTTACAACTTCGTGATGTAAAAAATCAAACATCATGAAGAAAGTACTTTTATTGTGCATGGCTGTTATCAGCATCATTTCAACGAGCTCCTGCAGCGACGACGACTATTCAAACAACGGCGGAGGTAACAATTCAGCGTCTGGTTTTACCTGGCGTGAAAACGATCCGAATGGCACGGTTAATCAAGCTGCTTCCGCTACATTTACAAATCAATTTAATACGGGTCACGTTAAAAAATTGGGGACTAAGCAAAAAG
>JAIXTU010000147.1 GCA_027483785.1 Flavobacterium sp. | reverse complement strand
TTTTCTTTGGGATACCGAGGTATCTCAAAAAAATACAACGACGTAAGCGACTGTTTAAATGATTAGCTATTAATAATAGTGCATCGAAATTATTAGTAGCCAATCTAAAGTTTTCATTTCAAGCGATCTAACAAAGATTTTTATGTCGAACTCACGTTAACTATTTTACAGCTTTCGAAATCTCGCCAAACAAATAATTAAAATCAAACACACCTTCCTCGGTTAAGCCCATGCGAACGATAACCAAATCTTTACTCGGAATTATCGTTACCATTTGTCCTTGGTAGCCGTTGCAGCTAAACAAATCGCTCGGAGCAGCTGGGTAACGGCCGCCGGCATTCAACCAAAAGTGCCCGCCATAATCACCTTCGCTACCGTTTGTTGGCGTACGAACAAAATTGTACCAGCTTTCATCAAAAAGTTGGTCGCCGTTCCAGTTTCCTTTTCGCAAATACAACAAACCAAATTTCGCCCAATCACGCGCCGTCGCCCAGCCGTAACTGCTGCCCACGTAATTGCCCGCCATATCTGTTTCCACAAGCATCGAGTACATACCAATACGATCAATCAAAGCTGAATACCAGTAATCTAAATACTCCTGATGACTGTTAAACTGTTGACGAATAATGCCCGATAATAAATTCGAAGTACCCGACGAATAGTTAAACGAGCTATTAATCTTTCCCGTTAGCGGTTTTTCGGCCTGAACGCGCGTCATGTCGCGACTCTGAAACAACATTCTTGTGGCATCGGAAATTTCGCTGTAGTTTTCTTCCCATTCCAAACCCGAATTCATGTGCAACAAATCGGCTAAGGTTATGGCTTTGCGTTCGTCTTGCTTCCAAGCTGCTACAGGCGCGAGATCAGAAATTTTAAGTTTGCCTTGCTTTTCCAAAATTCCGTAATACGTTGCCGTAATGCTTTTGGTCATCGACCAGCCTAAAATCTTGGAGTCTTTGTTAAAACCAGGCGCATATTTCTCGGCTATGAGTTTGTCTTTGTACAGCACTAAAACCGCCCGACTGCGCTGCTTTTTCTCTCCGGGTTTGTCAAATGCCCAATCAACCGCTTTTTGCAAACGTTCGTAATCGATGTTTTCAAATTTCGCAGGCTCTGCTTCGCCGTTTCCGTACGGATAAGGCGCCGTTAATACGGGTTGTACACGTTTCGGTACGAGGTACGGTGCTTTCTGGTCGAACGTATCGTCGATCAACATGGCACCTAAACCCGGACGATATAAGGCGATGCGCGTTTTAAAGCCAAACACATCGGCTACAGCTGTCTTAGAAGATTCGTTCAAGGTTAAATTGGCCAAACGCACCAAATCAATGTCGTTATCTTCAGCGGCAACCTGTTCTACAGATCGGTTGTCGATGAAATGCCCACTGGCTAAACTCTTGGCCGAAAATCCGGAGATGAGTTCCAATTTGGGAAACTCAAAAACAGCAACGTAACCAATAATAATGAGCAGCAAAACAACGATAGTTAGGCCAATACGCTTCAACCACTTTTTCATAAATCTCGAATTTAGACCGACAACAAACTTCTTTTGCGCCGATTAGTTTTACGACGATGAAGATATTAATAATAGTTTAACGAAACTTCAGCCTTACGAACGAGTCTTTAGTTAAAAGTGCAGCGCCTAATTGTCGTAACTTTGCAGCAATAAATTTGCTATCATCGTATGTTTAACGTACAAGCTATTCGCGCCGATTTTCCGATTTTGACGCAAACCGTAAAAGGAAAAAAATTGGTTTATTTCGACAACGCCGCCACTTCTCAAAAACCGAAGCAGGTGATTGAAGCTATTGCCAACTACTACGAGACGATAAATGCCAACATTCACCGGGGCGTGCACTACTTGAGTCAGATTTCGACCGACCGGTACGAGGCGGCACGCGAAACAATTCGCAAGCACATCAATGCGCAACACGCGTACGAAATCATTTTTACGTCTGGAACTACGCACGGCATTAATTTAGTAGCCTCGGGTTTTGAAACGCTTTTAAATGAAAACGACGAGATTTTAATAGGTGCACTCGAACACCACAGCAATATAGTTCCGTGGCAGTTTTTAGCCGAACGCACAGGTGCCAAACTTCGCGTAATTCCGATGTTGGAAAACGGCACGCTTGATCTTTCGTCATTGTCGGAAATTCTAACCGAAAAAACGAAAGTGGTAGCGGTGAATCATATTTCGAACGCTTTGGGAACCCTAAATCCGATTCGAGAAATCATTACTGCTGCACACGCCGTTGGCGCGGCTGTTTTAATCGACGGTGCTCAGGCTGCTCCGCATTTGCAACCCGATGTGCAGGCGTTGGATTGCGATTTTTACACAGTAAGCGGACACAAAATTTGCGCTCCAACCGGCAGCGGATTTTTATACGGAAAAGAATCGTGGTTACATAAACTGCGCCCATACCAAGGCGGTGGCGAAATGATTAAAGAAGTAACGTTTGAAAAAACAACTTACGCCGATTTACCACACAAGTTTGAAGCCGGAACGCCCAATATTGAAGGCGGCATCGGATTGGGTGTGGCTCTAGATTATTTGAACAACATTGGTTTCGATAAAATAGCGGCACAAGAGCAAGCTTTGTTGGAGTACGCCACATCTAAAATTTCGGCTATTGAAGGCGCGCGTATTTACGGCCCGGAAACTTCGGAAAAAACATCGGTGGTTTCGTTTAACATCGAAGGCGTTCATCCGTACGATTTGGGTGCGCTGCTCGATAAAATGGGCATAGCCGTACGAACCGGACATCACTGCGCACAACCGATAATGAATTTCTTTGATATTCCGGGAACCGTGCGCGCAAGCATGATGTTTTACAATACTTTTGAAGAAATCGATGCTTTGGTAAACGGAATTGAAAAAGCAAAACAAATGCTGCTGTAAGAAACCATGAAAGTACACTTTGGATTTATCTTTTTTCTGACGGTATTACAGCAATGCACCACCGCAAAACCCAGCAGTAATTTGGAGGCAAATATTACGTACACGGCATACAGTCGCGGATTTTTTAAAGAAGTACATGTCCGTCAAAACCAATTTGCTGTTGCGGAAAAGCGCGGTGCTGATTTGCAATGGAAAAGCCTTTCGGCAGAAGATAAAAAAAGTGTCTTCGAGGCTATAAAAGGTGTTAATCTAAACAAGATCAGCACTTTGGAAGCGCCGAGCAACAAACGTTTTCACGACGGATCTGCTATCGCGCAGTTGAAAGTTGAAACGAAAACCGATACGTTCGAGTCGGCAGCGTTTGACCACGGAAATCCGCCGCAGGAAATCGCTACTTTAGTCGAGCAATTGCTAAAATTAGAATCGAAACCATGAGTATAAGTGCCATACAAGAAGAAATAGTTGCTGAGTTTGAGCTTTTTGATCCGGAAAGTTGGGACGAGCGTTACCAATACGTGATCGATTTGGGGAAGTCGCTTCCACTAATTGATGCCAAATACAAAACCGACGAAAACATCATTAAAGGTTGTCAAAGCAAAGTTTGGTTACACGCCGATTACGAAGGCGGAAAGGTGGTGTATAGTGCCGACAGCGATGCGATATTAACGAAAGGCTTGATTGCCATATTGATTCGTTCGTTTTCACATCAGGCGCCCAAAGATATTTTAGAAGCCAAAACCGACTTTATCGATCGCATTGGTTTGAAGGAGCACCTCTCGCCTACTCGTGCCAACGGTTTGGTTTCGATGGTTAAACAGATAAAAATGTACGCTCTGGCTTTTTCATCGAAGTCGGAGCAGCAAGCGTAAAGAACAGAAAGTTATGGAAGAATTTAACGATACCATTAATTTAGGAGAAAATGTTGTTAAGGTTTTGAAAGGCATTTACGATCCTGAAATTCCGGTAGATATTTACGAATTGGGATTGATTTACGACGTGATGATTAACGAAGATTCGGAAGTTAAGGTTTTGATGACACTAACTTCGCCTAATTGTCCGGTTGCCGAAACGCTGCCTAAAGAAGTGGAAGAGAAAATTAAGAACATCGACGGTGTAAAAGACGTGGAAGTTGAAATTACCTTTGATCCGCCGTGGACCAAAGATTTGATGAGCGAAGAAGCGAAGTTAGAACTCGGATTTTTATAAATCAATGGAAGAGATTGTTAATAAGGTTGCTCAATCGGTTTTGGCCGTATTCGATTTGGAAGATTATTATCCGAAAAATCAGAAAGCGGTTGTAGACATTGCCGACTTTTTAGAAGAGGGCTTTATTCTTCGAGAAGTCAACTTTAGAAATGCGTTAAAGGCGTACGATTGGAGTATTTATAAAGATAAATTAGTTGCCGTTTATTGCAGCACCGATTCCATATTGCCTGCTTGGGCGCCCATTTTAGTGGCTACTCATTTGCACGAATTTGCACATAAAACCTATTTATGTCCTTTAGAAGCTGTGGACACACTTTATTTCACAGAAATTCTCAGCGAACTCGACTACAGTTCGTTTGCAGATAAACCCGTTATTTTAAAAGGATGCAGTAAAAAACCAGTTCCGGAAACGGCTTACCTATTGGCTATTAGTCGGTTACAAAGCGTAGCGCGCTCGGTAATGTTCGGCGAAGCGTGTTCGGCGGTGCCACTCTACAAAAAGAAAAAATAGTGTTTCTCTGATTCGATAAACTGTCGTGAAAAGTTATCTTTGCGCGATTTTTTAAAAGAGACACGCATGAGAAAAGTTCTTTGCGCCGCATTAACACTTTTGTTTTCAGGATTGTGGGCACAAAACACCGAGAAAGAATTAGTAAAAAAGACCGAAGAAGCGGTAAAAGTATTACAAGATACCGTTCACCGCGGTTGGAAAAGTAAGGGGCAATTTACCTTTTTAGTTAACCAAGCTTCGTTTAACAACTGGGTTGCTGGTGGCGAAAACAACATTGCCGGAACTTTAGGAGTTAACTACGATTTAAACTACAAGCGTAAAGATTTAACTTGGGATACCAAAATTGTAGGTGCTTACGGCTTAATCAAAACTAAGAATGCCGACTTTGAAAAGAAAACCGACGACCGTTTGGAGATAAACTCTGTTTTGGGAACTAAGGCATTTGGCGAATGGTATTACTCGTTTTTTGTGAACTTTAGAACTCAATTTACCAAAGGATTTATTTATGAAAAAGACGCTGATGGTAAAGAGATTAGAACGGAAAATACCAATATTTTCTCGCCTGCCTACCTAACTTTCGGTCCGGGTTTGTTTTGGAAGAAAAACGATAATCTGAAAATAAACTTGGCGCCACTAACTTCGAAAATGACGTTTGTGGATAAAAAATACACTCAAGTTCCCGGTTATGTTGATGGTGCTTATTTTGGTGTAGATGCCAAAAAGAGTTTGCGTTACGAGTTGGGTTTATATGCCTCGACTTATTATAAGTTCGACTTAATGAAAAACGTAGCGGTAGAAAACATTTTGAACTTGTATACCAACTATTTGCAAGAACCACAAAATGTGGATATGGATTACTCGTTGGCAGTAGTCATGAAAGTAAACAAGTATTTGAGTGCTAATATTGCGTTTCAGGCAATTTACGACGACAACGCGTTTAACGGATTTCAGACTCGACAAATATTTGGTTTGGGTGGCACCATCGATTTTTAATTCGTTTTTTCTTTCAAGCACAAATTATAGTAACGATTTTCTGCGTTACGGATAGAGCCAAATAGCCCGCAGCGACGAGACGCATTTCCTACAACCGTTGGGAGCGAGGACTATGGGCGAAAGCCGGACTTGCCGAAATGTGCGCCGCAGCTTAAGCGAAGGTGGACATTTTGGCGAGGAACGCCCAAAAAAATTGAATTAAAAGCTTATTCTTCGACGGCGTCGTGATAATCTGGGTACAGAAATTTGTTGTAAGGAAACCTGCTGATGTGGATTTTACGAACCTCTTCGTAAACGCGAGCACGGAAATCTTCGAAATTTTCTTTGTTGACCGCAGATATAAAAACTGCAGTATCAGTTCCGTTTTCCGACATCCAAGTTTGTTTCCATTCGTCGAGTGTGTAATGTTTACGCGTGCGCTCGGTCATTAGATCGTCTTCTTCAATAACTTGATGTTTGTAGGCATCGATTTTATTGAAGACCATTAGTGTAGGTTTATCGTTACTCTTAATGTCTTGTAAAATCTGGTTTACGGCTGCAATATGGTCTTCGAAATCGGGATGTGAAATATCTACAACGTGGAGAAGCAGATCGGCTTCGCGCACTTCGTCGAGTGTACTTTTAAACGACTCGATAAGTTGTGTAGGAAGTTTTCGTATGAAACCCACGGTGTCGGAGAGCAGAAACGGCAGATTTTTAATGACAACTTTTCGAACGGTGGTGTCGAGAGTAGCGAAAAGTTTGTTTTCGACGAAGACTTCGCTTTTCGAGATGACGTTCATTAGCGTTGACTTCCCGACGTTTGTGTACCCCACGAGTGCCACACGAACCATGGCTCCGCGGTTGCTGCGTTGCACCGACATTTGGCGGTCGATGGTTTTGATTTTTTCTTTGAGAAGCGCGATACGGTCGCGAACGATACGGCGGTCGGTTTCGATTTCGGTTTCACCGGGACCACGGAGGCCGATTCCTCCCTTTTGCCGCTCGAGGTGTGTCCACATTCCCGCGAGTCTGGGTAGCAAATATTGGCATTGTGCGAGTTCGACTTGCGTTCTGGCGTAGGATGTTTCGGCACGTTGCGCGAAGATATCGAGGATTAGATTGGTTCGATCGAGAACTTTAGCTTGTAAAATTTTCGAAATATTTTTTTGTTGTGAAGGCGAAAGTTCGTCGTCGAAAATGACGGTGTTGACGTGAAATTTTTGAATGTATGCGGCAATTTCCTCCATTTTTCCGGTTCCGAGAAAGGTTTTCGGATTGGGTCGTTCGAGTTTTTGGGTGAAGCGTTTAACAACGGTTCCTCCGGCTGTAAATGTCAGAAATTCAAGTTCATCGAGATACTCGTTGAGTTTATCTTCGGACTGGTTTTGGGTAATAATTCCAACGAGTACGGTTTTTTCAATATCTATTTTTTCTACTTCGAGCATAATCCATTTAAGAGGTTACAAAGGTAGTGAAACTAATAGGTTTAGTGAATTGGTGCAAGTAGCGAAAACTGAATAAAATCGTTAAAACATAAGTTTTTGTTAGCGCTTTCTTAAAAATGTATAAATTTGGAATCCATAAATTGAAAAATTTACCTGATTTAATTTTTAAGAACTCGTTTTATGAAAAGAATTGCACTTTTGATTGCACTGTTGTTTTCTTTTGCGGGATTTGCACAATTCACGGAGACGTTTGAAAGCGGTTTTCCAGCGGGTTGGCTAAAGCTAAATGCTCCGGCTGGTCCTAACTTTGGAATTGGTGTGAACCAGCAATGGATGTTAAACACAACGCCCAACCCGGTTAACCCATCGGGACTTGCCGCCTATTCGGGCGCTAATGCTGCTTTGATTCCTTTGGAACAGATTGGAGCAGGCAACACCGAAGAAGACTGGATGATTACAACTCAATTTACCGTTCCAGCGAATGGTCAGTTGCGTTTTTGGACTCGCCAGGCTCAAAATGGTGATCAAGGTTCAATTTTTCAAATTCGAGCTTCATTAAATGCAACACAAGATAACCAAGCGGCTTTTCAATTAATACAGTCGTACCCCGAGTCTGACTTACAAGACTTAAACGGTGATATAACGCAATACACAGAGAAGGTTATAGATTTTCCAGCTGCCTTTATCGGACAGCCTGTGTATATAGCCTTTGTTCGTGTGCATACGCAGCTAACGAATGCACGTTCTGGTGATCGTTGGTTAATAGATGATGTCCGCGTTCGTCCACGTTGTACAAATCCTAACGGTTTGGACGCTTCAAATCCACAGTCAACAAGTATTACTCTTACGTGGAACAATCCAGGACTTGCAACTAGCTTTGAAATAGAAGTTGTACCACAGGGCCAAGATCCTTCGGGCACAGGAGTTGTTGTTGCTGCACCGGGCACCAATCCGACAAGTTTCAATACC
>JAIXTU010000311.1 GCA_027483785.1 Flavobacterium sp. | reverse complement strand
TTTGAAGAAGAACGCGAACTCACGATGATGCTGTTGGTTGACATTAGTGCTTCGTCGAATTTCGGATCAACAGCGCAATTCAAAAACGAAATCATTACCGAAATTGCGGCTACCTTAGCGTTTGCTGCCACGAACAACAACGATAAAATTGGTTTGATTTTGTTCACTTCGCAAGTTGAATTGTACATTCCACCGAAGAAAGGAAAGTCGCATGTATTGCGAATTATTCGAGAACTCATCGAATTTCAGCCAAAGCAAACGGCAACAAATTTGGCCGAAGCACTTCGTTTTTTGTCTGCTACTCAAAAAAAGCGCGCTATTGTTTTCGTGATTTCCGATTTTATGTCGGATCCGTACGATTCGACGCTCAAGATAGCGGCACGCAAGCACGACATTACGGGAATTCGTGTCTACGACGAGCGCGAGCAAACGCTTCCTGCCGTGGGTTTGATTCCGGTTTTTGATGCCGAAGCACAGCAGTACGTTTATGTGGATAGCAACCGGAAATCGGTTCGTGACGCCTACAAGCAAACGTTTGTTCAACAAGCTAATTTCTTTAAAGAAACGTTCAGCAAATGCGGCGCGGGTGTCGTTAATACGCGTGTCGACGAAAGTTATGTAACCAAATTACTCGCCTTTTTTAAATCCAAAAACTGATGCGCAGCCTACGAATACTTTTTCTTATTCTTGCCTCGATACCGGTTTTCGGACAGCAAGCAACGGTGAAGATGTCTGTAGATTCTACAGCAAAAAAAATTGGTGCCGAGTTCCGTGTAACCGTGCGAACAACCGTGGATACGGCTGATATCGTGAAATTTCCGTTGGCTCCCCGGTTCGGAAACTTAGAGGTAATTCGAAATTATAAAGTAGATACGATCGAACAAGGCGGAAAAATCGAACTGATTAAGCGCTACGGACTTACACAATTCGATAAGGGCAAATATGTCATTCCGAAACTTCCTGTAAAAATTAACGGCGATCTTTATTTCACCGATGCGATTCCGATCGAGGTTGCCGCAGTGAAAGTAGATACGCTAAAGCAGAAAATGTTCGACATTAAAACCGTTGTTGGTCCGGAAGGCAGCGCCGATTGGTCGTTACTATGGTTATTGCTCATTGTTGTTATTTTGCTCGCGATAGCGATTTGGTATGCGAAACAAAAGAAATCGGCTACCAGCATAGAGAAAGTCATTGTTTATAAAACACCGATAGATAAAGCAACGAATCTTTTAAAATCGCTCGAAAGCAAACAGCTTTGGCAGAAAGGCGAGGTAAAAGCGTATTATTCGGAACTTACAGATATTGCTCGAACATACATTGAGGAAGAAATTAAAATTCCGGCTCTGGAAAGCACTACAGCAGAGCTAATTGTAGCTTTGAAGAAAGTGGCCAAACAGAAAAAATACAAGCTATCGGCCGATACGTTAGAAGATTTGAAACAAGTTTTGATGCAAGCGGATTTGGTAAAATTTGCGAAATCGAAACCCTTAGAATTTGAAATTGAAGCCGACAAACAGCGCATTGAAAAAACGATAGTGACTTTACACCAAGCAATTCCGGAAGAGATTTTGGAAGAAGAATCGCCGGTGGAAGAACTACAGGAATCTCGCGCAGCTAAAAAGCGAAGAAAACGTCAGGTTCGAGTACTTGTCGCCGCTTCGATTGCCGCTATTTTTCTTTGTCTAGGCACTTGGATTGGCATTTCGGGTTATACCGAAGTTAAAGATACGCTGCTTTTTAACCGAGGGAAAATCTTGCTTGAAGGCGAATGGATTAAAAGCGAATACGGATATCCGGGAATCACCATTGAAACGCCTGCGGTACTTAAACGTGAGAAAAAAACGCTTTTGAACGCAGCGCAGCCGGCACAAATTGCAAATATGCAAAGCTTTTCTTCTGGCGATTTCTCCGACGCTTTTTCGATTAGTATTTCAACATTAACTTCAAAAGATACCACGCAAATTCCGTTGGACAAAGTACTCGAAGAAACTTTGCAGCGCTTAGAACGAAATAATGCACGAAACATCATCGGAGATCAGGGCGAATTCACTACACCCAATGGTATATCGGGCTTGCGCGGCATGGGAACGTTCTCTCAAATCAACACCCTAACCAACAAGAGCACAAAGTATTATTATGAACTATTCATCTTTAATCAAGAAGGAGGAATTCAGAAAATATTGTTGGCACATCCGGAAGGCGATAGCTACGGAAAGAAAATCGCAGAACGCGTAATTAACAGTATCGAACTCAGACAAGTCAATACCAATGGAGGGAACTAGTTTTTTAAATCCTGAGTTTTTATGGTTGCTACTTTTGCTACCTGGGCTTGCTGTGTTTCAGTATTTTTTCCGAAACAAGCGAACGCCAAAAATGCAGCTAAGCAGCACTAAAGCTTTTGCCAAAGCGCAGCGATTTCCTGTAATTCTTGATCAAATCTTATATTACGGACGATTATTAGCGTTTGGGAGTTTAATTGTGGCACTGGCTCGACCACGATCTGTAGATGTTTCCAGCCAGACTAAAACCACTAAAGGAATCGATATTGTCGTGGCCATGGACGTTTCGGGTTCGATGTTGGCAAAAGATTTGAAACCTAACCGAATGAACGCACTCAAACGCGTTGCCGCTCAATTCGTATCCGAACGACCTAACGACCGTATTGGAATTGTAGTTTATTCCGCGGAAGCGTATACAAAAACACCGGTAACAAGCGATAAATCGGTTATTTTACAAGCGCTCGACGGCGTGAAGTACGACCGAATTTTACAAGACGGAACTGGAATAGGCATGGGACTCACAACTGCCATTAACCGATTAAAAGACAGTAAAGCAAAGAGCCGAATCATTATTTTGCTGACCGACGGTGTAAATAATGCCGGATTTATAGAACCAGAAACGGCTGCCGAAATTGCTAAAGAATTTGGAATAAAGGTTTATACTATCGGAATCGGAACCAATGGTATGGCCGAATTTCCGTACGCCATTGCACCCGATGGTTCGTTTTTATTCCGCATGATGAAAGTGGAAATCGACGAGCAACTAATGAAAAATATTGCTTCAAAAACCGGAGGAAAGTACTTTAGGGCAACTTCAAACCAACGGTTAAGCCAGATTTATAAAGAAATCAACAAACTAGAAACTACCGAAATCGAGGAATTGAAATTTTACGATTACGACGAAAAGTACCGACCTTTTGTTTGGTTGGCTTTCGGATTGTTGTGTTTAGAATTTTTTGTTCGTCAGACGTATTTTAGAAACATTGTTTAGTTATGTTCGAATTTGAAAATACAAGTTATTTTTATTTGCTCGCCATAGTTGCGTTCTTCGTGGCGTTGTTCTTGTTCGGACGCCTTCGCGTGAAGCTGGCGCGGAAGAAATTTGCACAAGAAAGTGCACTTCAAAAACTAATTCAAGAACGATCTACTGCAAAAACGTGGTTGAAAGCAGGACTTTTTTTACTGGGATTAAGTGGCGTAATTATTGCCTTAGTGAATCCGAAAGTGGGAACAAAAACCGAAACTGCGAAACGTCAAGGAATTGACATAGTTTTTGCGCTCGACGTTTCAAAAAGTATGTTGTGCGAAGATGTAGCGCCAAATCGATTGGAAAAATCGAAGCAAATCATTTCGCAAATCATGAATCAACTCGGCGGCGATCGCGTGGGTTTGGTCGCTTACGCCGGCAGTGCATTTCCGGTTCTGCCCATCACTTCCGATTTTGGTGTAGCACGTATGTTTCTACAAAGTGCAAATCCGACAATGGTTTCCTCACAAGGAACTTCGCTCGACGATGCTATTCGGATTTCTGCTGGCTATTTTGAAGAAGATTCGAAAGTAAATAAGCTTTTGATTCTGATTTCAGACGGCGAAGATCATTCTGAAGGAGCTTCCGATGCCGCAGAAGAAGCGAATAAAATTGGCCTGAAAATACTAACCATTGGCGTTGGAACCGAGCAAGGCGGGCCCATTCCTCTTAAAGAAAACGGCATCACCAAAAGCTTCCAACGCGATAATGCCGGAGAAGTAGTAACTACCAAAAGAAATGAGGCGTCCTTAAAAGAAATTGCCGACGCAACAAACGGCGCTTACGTAAACGGAAACGAAACGAAAGCAACGCTTGAAGCAGTGAAAGCGGCTCTCGATAACATCGAAAAAAGCGACTTAGAATCGAAAGAATACACTGATTTCAACTCGCAATTCCAGTTGTTCATCGGTTTGGCATTGCTGCTTTTGTTCATCGACTTTTTAATACTCGAGCGCACGACGGCTTGGTTAAAGAAGTTAAATCTGTTTAACGAATAGTCATGAAAAAACATTTGTACCTCATAACGTTTGTACTTTTCGGCTATTGCGGATTCTCGCAGTCGGCTAAAAGCCAAATTGCACGCGGCAACGACGCATTTGAAAATAAAAACTATACCGATGCTGAAACAGCGTATCGAATAGCTACGTCAAAAGGAGAAAGCGTTCGCGGAAGTTACAATTTGGGAAATGCTATTTATCGGATGAAGCAGCCTGCCGAAGCTGGTTTTGCTTACTTCCGTTCAGTGGAAAGCGCCAAGACTAGACCCGAAAAACACAAGGCGCTTCACAACTTGGGAAATGTTTTTATGAACATGAAAGACTATGCAAAAGCGGTCGAAGCTTATAAAAATGCGTTAATTAATGACCCAACCGACGAAAAAACGCGTTATAATTACGCTTTGGCAAAAGAACTCTTGAAAAAGAATCCGCCGAAGAACAACGATAAAGACAAAAACAAAGATAAAAAAGAGAAGAACAAAGAGAAAAACAAGCCAGATCAGAACAAGAAAGACGACAAAAACAAAGATCAAAAACAAGATCAGCAAGGTAATGATCCAAAAAAGAACGATAACAAAAATCCTGGAAAACAAAATCCTGGAAAAGCAGGAATATCCAAAGATCGCATGCAGAATTTACTAGATGCGGTAAATAACGAAGAAAAGAAAATTCAAGATAAAGTAAACAAAAACAAGATAAAAGGAAAACCCGTTCAATCGGAAAAAGACTGGTAGAACCGCATGAATATGAAACTCGTAACATACATTTCTACAATTTTCTTATTGCTGCTGCAAACCGCTACTGCACAAGTACAGTTTGAAGCAAAAGTGAGTAAAACCACTTTGGGCATTAACGAAAGGCTCAGAATTGATTTTACCATGAACGATGATGGCGATAATTTCGAACCGCCTAATTTCGATGCCTGCGGATTTAAAGTTGTTGCCGGACCGAGCCAACAGGTGAGTCAGTCGTGGATCAACGGACGCTCATCGTTTAGCAAAACCTATTCTTATTTTCTCATTCCAAAATCGAGAGGAACGCTCACGATTAAACAAGCATCCATCGAAATACGCGGACAGATTTACAAAACATCGCCAGTGCGAATTAACGTAACCGCAGCGGTTGAACTTCCAAAAGACCCGAACAACGCACCGCAAGTAAGCGTGAACGATGCCATACATTTAGTTGCCGAAGTTTCTAAAAACAATCCGTACATAAACGAGCCCATTACTGTGGTGTACAAGCTGTACATCAGTTACGATATCGGTGTGAAATCGTGGCGAGAGCTCGACAAGCCGAAATACAACGATTTTTGGTCGCAAAACATCGACATCAAAGAGCTCCGCGCTGAAGACGGAACCTACAACGGCGAGAAAATGCGTTACGTTGTGCTTCGCAAAACTGTACTGTATCCGCAGAAGTCTGGCCGATTAATGATCGAACCTTTGTCGCTCGACATCGACGTTCAACTACCTTCAAACCGCCGAAATTTCTTCGGACAAGTAATCCTAATCGACGATTCGAAACGCGTTTCGGCTGGCGCACGAACTATTAATGTTAAGCCACTCCCAGAGGCTGGAAAACCAGAGAATTTTAATGGCGCTGTCGGACGTTTTTCATTCAACGCTAAACCGTCTAAAACAACACTCAACAATGGCGAAAGTCTCGATTTGACAATAAGCGTTAGCGGAACCGGAAATTTAAAACTGTTCACGCTTCCAAAACCTACAGTGCCTAGCTCTCTAGAAATGTACGATCCAGTTCACAGCGAAAACGTTAGTACGCCTCTTTCAGGAATGACAGGAAGTATTACAGATACGTACACAATCATTCCACAATTTAAAGGCGATTATCCCATCAAACCACTTACGTTTAGTTACTTCGATCCGAGTGTTGGCAAATACAAGACAATCAGCAGTGCACCTTTTACCATCAAAGTTCTCGACGGACCCGAAAATGCTTCTGCAACAGCTTCCAACGGAAACGAGGTTCAAAAACAAGCACTGACCAAAACGGCACAGTTTAAATTCATTAAACTGAAAACCAAATTGGTAAACAAAACTTCGGGCGACTTCTTCGGCTCCACCGGATTTTACTCGCTAATGATTTCACCACTCTTGGCTTTACCGCTATTACTGCTCATTCGCAGACGCAACAAAGCAGTAGCTGCCGACGTAGTTGGAAACAAAACAAAAAATTCAAACAAACTTGCCAAACGCTTTTTGTCGGAAGCTAAAACTGCGATGAACGACAAAGAACGATTCTATATCTCATTAGAACGGGCGCTGCATAACTTCTTGAAAGCCAAATTGCAAATTGAAACGTCGGAAATGAGTAAAGTGAAAATTGCCGAACTTTTGCAAAACAAACACGCTACAAACGAAACGACTTCGGCGCTAATTCGACTCATCGAAAGTTGCGAATTTGCACGTTATGCACCAACCTCAGAATCGGTTATAAATGCCGATTACGAAACGGCGGTCGATTTATTAAACCAACTCGAAAAGCAAATTAAGTAAGATGAAAAAGTTTCTTTTTATAAGCCTGCTTTGCTGCCAGTTTTTAAACGCGCAGCCGCTTTTTGATAAAGCCAATAACTTTTACCGTTCTGAAAACTATAGCGAAGCAGCGAAAGCATACGAGGAAATTCTGGCAAGCGGAAAATTTTCTACCGAAGTATATTTCAATTTGGGAAATACCTATTACAAATTAGGGAAAGTAGCGCCCGCTGTGTACAACTACGAAATGGCACTTTTATTGAAACCCGGCGATGAAGACATAAAAAATAACTTAAAATTTGCCGAACAGCTGCGTATCGACGATATCAAAGAAGTGGGCGAAGCGGGTTTTGCTGTTTTGCTTGCCGATACTTTTCCGGGTTTTAACCACAACAGTTGGGCAAAAATTGCTGTAGTATTTATGCTTTTAGCCTGTGTGGGCATTGGCTTTTACTACTTCGGTTCACAACGCTTAGTACGAAAACTCAGCTTTATCTTTGCGAGTTTTGCATTTCTTCTCGGAATTGTAGCGGGCGGATTCGCGCAGGTAAGCTTTACAAGCAGTAACAGCAAAAGAGAAGCTGTGGTTTTTGCAGAGAATTTGCCGGTAAAATCGGAACCTAAAGCGCAATCGGCCGACGCGTTTTCGATACACGCCGGAACCAAAGTGCGCATACTCGAAACACTCGACCGTTGGTTTCACATTCAATTGCAAAATGGCAACGAAGGTTGGGTCTTAGCTTCGGAAGTCAAAGAAATTAAAAGGCAGCGTTAGCTTCAAAGTCAAATCGGGGAAAAACAAAACACGCCAAATGCATAGATTGCTGGATGATCGTGTTTTCATAAAACCAATTAAATTCAGGATAGTACTGCATGTCGAATGCGCGTTCGAAATAGCACATCAAAATTCCAAAAATCAACATAAACTGCATCGAGTACGCAGCAACGCCAATAAAGTTGTTTACGATACCTAAATTTTGAAAACGGTAGGTGGATGCTAAGTCGACTATCTGCGAACGTTGATACGCCTCCAAAAGAATGTAAGCACCAATAAAAGCGCAATTTTGACAAATTTGACGAGGCAATTCGAATAAAAGTCCGATTAACTGCGCCAACGACGGCTGAATTTGTAAAGCCGCGTACACCACAAAAAAACGCCAAGCAAGCAATATACACGAGGTATAACCTGCTAAGTATAAGCCACGCAGCATCACAACGATGAACAAACAATACACAGCAAGTTCGATGTACATGGGGCAAATAAAATTTCATTCGAATTTAAATGAAAGTAAAGCTAACTTTCTAATTAATTTTGTCGAAATAATACGAATCAAAGCAGCAGAAACATGTCGAGAGACCAACAATTAAAAGAACGATGGGAAGTAGTGGTGAAAAAACTCTCGAACCAATTTGCCGACGGTGAAGAACTCGATCTCGACGCCATTATTTACCTGATCGGAGTACAAGAACTTGGGCAACTACATCGCAAATTCGAAAAAGACGAAAAACTCAATTTAATGCACATTGCCATTTGCCGTTTGCTACAGCCGTACGGTTATTACGAACTCGAATACGTAGACGCCGAAGGCTGGCCGCATTACCGCGTTCTCGAACCACTTCCACCATTGAAAGCAGGCGAACAACGCTTATTAATGACCGATGCCGTGGTAAATTATTTCCTCGAATCGCAATACATTCAATAGCCAAAACAGAATTAAA
>JAIXTU010000187.1 GCA_027483785.1 Flavobacterium sp. | reverse complement strand
CGAAGTACAGAGAAGCGTTTTTTACGTAATTTTTTATTTGGGGGTGCCGGCGGTGCAATTAGGGCCAACAAATTAAAATGTACCAATATAAAAAAGCCCAAAAAAGCCCGAAAAATCAACAAAATCAAGGGTTTACAGCTACAAAAAGCCTAAATTATAGACAAAACGGAATGTTCCAAATCTGTCCAGATGTGTCCGATTTGTGTCCTGTTTTAAAACCAAACCAAATAAATAACCGGTATATGTGTCCAGTTCATAGCTAATAGCCTATAAAAACGGCTATTTACACCCATTTTTAACCCTGTTTAAATGCTGTTTAAATGCTGTTTAAGCGGGGTTTTTTGTTGGCTGATCTATACCCTACAAAAACACATGAAAAAGCCCTGTTTTAAGTTGGGTGGACAGTTGGGTGGACAGTTGGGTGGACACTTTTGTGTTTTTTTACCCCTTTTTTAGCAGCCCAAAACGCGCTTTTTGCCTGTTTTGCGTGCAAAAAAACCGAAAAAACAACACTTTTTTCAAAACTCAAAATTAGCAACGGTAAGTGTGAAGCGCCAAAAAAACAAGCCAAAGCCGCTAAAAGAACTAGTAAATTTTAACATTTAAGCACGTGCGCACAACATAAAACGGCACAATCACACCAATTTTACAGCACCCACAACACTCGCAATTTTTCGGATGTCGGTTTTTGGAAGTAAAAAATCTTTGTATTCCGGATTGTCGGACCGGCAAGTATAATTACTCTCGTCTTCCCCAGGCAGCAGTCGTTTAATCATTACCCCGTCATTAACGGTATCAAAAATGTACACATTGTTCCAAACTACATAAGGCAGCTCAGCTATTATCTTACAAGCAACCACATCGCCGCTATTAAAATTAGGCGTCATGCTGCTGCCGTGCACGGTAATCATAAAATCGACACCGGTACCATTATAGAGCGGTATAACATAGCGCGTTTCAACCTGCGACAGATCAACACCCGAAACGGAGCTGTCGCCAGAGCCGGCATAAGCCTCAAAAGGAACCAAAGGAATACCGTGATTATCTGCGCTATCGTTAACGACAAAATTTTCGCGCCTCAACATGTCGCCCTTTCCTAACAATAGCCATTCAGCCGAAACGTCTGGAAAGTGCGCTAAAATTTTGGCTACAACTTCACCTCCAGCTTCACTGTATAGACTTTGACCGCGGAAATTAGACGCCGATACACCTATACTTTCTAAAAACCTGCCCTTTTCAATAGCTTTAAAATCAATAATTTGAATGATTCTACTTTTTATAGGCGATAAAATTTTGTCCATAAATGTACAACTGATAAAATTTTGTCGTTAATTTGCGTCAATGTAATCGCAAAATGAATAAAACAACGAAAGTATGAATAATAAACCCACACCCACAAGAAAACCGAAAACACTTTACAATCAGGCTATCTTAAGAGAGCTTCAAAAAAAGTACGATGTAGGTTTAAACTACGTGCGCCAATCAATAACCGGATACAGGTCTGGTACCCTTTCTATCAAAATCGCGGAGGACTACAAAATGATGGAGAAAGCAGCTACGGCTGCTATTAAAGAAACTTTAAAGTCTTAGTAATTTCCAAAGAGGCACACTCCTAGGTTCGAGTCCTAGGATGGAGCAAAAACAGAGTAAAATATGCCCTATTTATTCACCGAAAATAAAGTAGCTGTAGAAGTCGAGGAGCTGGTGCCAATGCATTACAAAACCCTCGGAACCTTACAAAAGGAGATTCAACGTTACGAGCAGCTTCCGTATGGCATTAAGCGTTTGCAGCGTGGCGGCAATGGCCGGCGCTTGCTGATAGACTTTGATACCTTACGCAAAGAGATACAACAAAAGTTAGGTGATCCGCGCATTCCGGAGCACACACTGATACCGCATTTCGAGTGGGACCCAAAAGCCTCACACTTTTATCACAATTTCAGAAGGCAAGATGGAAGTAAACTCAACGAAACTGAAATTCAGCGCTACATCGTAAACGCGTCGGTTCTGCAAGCCCTCATTAAACTCGAAGCACAACGCACGCAACATATACTCATGCGACGCGGATCGCTTGTTGGTTTAATAAACTCGCTGGGTAATGATGTGGCTACCTTCCAAAACTACCTTCGAGTAACCTACAACACTGAGCACACTATACCAACAAGCAAACGTTTTCGCGAAACGTACCGCAAATTCAAAATAGAGCAGTATACCGCTCTGATCAAAGATATTGCTGGAGCAGCTAAGCAAAATGCGCGTAAGGTCGACGAAACGATCGAAATGCTGTTAAACGGCATCTACGCCAACGCCAAAAGCAAACCAACACCGACCGATGTACACAGAGCCTACGAAGCATTTTTAAACGGATACACCGAAGTGTACAACCCTGAGACTGGCGAGTTATTCGAACCTAAAGGATTTAAGAGAATTTCAGCATCTACGGTCAAAAATTACTTGGGTAAATGGGAGAACCGAATGGTTACCCACAAATTGCGATCAGGCGATCGGCAAAAATACATGGACAATTACAAAATTCGGCACCAGCTTAACGCACCGATCTATGCCGGTTCTTTGCTATCAATCGATGACAGGCAAGCGCCCTTTTTATACGAAAAAGGCAAACGCCCCTGGTTTTATCTCGGTGTCGATGTTGCCTCGCAATATATCTCAGCAGTGGTTTATGGAAAGGGCAAAGAAGGGCTTATACTTGAATTTTACCGACAGTTGGTACGTAACTACCACCAATGGGGAATCAACTTACCGCTCGAACTCGAGTGCGAAAGCTCGCTTAACAGTAGTTATAAAGACACCTTACTCCGCCCAGGTGCGCTATTTCAAAACGTGCGTATCGAAGCCAACAACGCGGCTGGTAAATGGATTGAATCGGGTGTAAACAAGCCGCTGCGCTACGAATTTGAAAAGGAACTCGAAGGATTTATCGGTCGACCCTTTGCACGCAACGAGGCCAACCAAATAGGTCCTAAATCTGAAGAGGTTATCACGCCCTGGAATCCACTTATTGAAAGATTGCTTAATGCCATAGATCAGTTTAACCACGCACCGCATCCTAAGCAACCGCACCTGACGCGCGTGCAGTACTTTATCGAAAATCAAAATCCAAATACACTACCAACCAACTGGGCTGCCATACTGCCAACCATTGGCTACAAAGTACAAACCAGCTGCAATCTTGGATTTGTAAAACTTCAAGGATTAAAACGCGCCTTAGCACTTGATGGAGCTATTTGTACCGGCGAAGCGCTCATTAACCTAATGCGCCAACTGGAAGGAAACTCATTCGACGTGTACTGGCTCGATGACAACCAAGGCAATGTTTTGAAAGCCTTTGTTTACGTGAACGATAAAATGATTTGCGAGCTGCTGGAGATGCCTAAATACAATCGAGCCACTTACGAGCGCACGGACGCCGATAACGACGCTCGAAGCCTGCAAAGCGCCTACGTGGCCACTGTGGAAGCTTTCTCCGCCAAACAATCGAAACGTTTGCAGCCGGTGGTGGTACAAAAACTACAGCAGCAAACATTCGACAGTCGATTCACATTCAGCTCTCGCAAAGTTTACGAGCCACAAGAGCACGATGCAGAAGTTTTCGAGACCACTCCAGAAGAGGCATTTATTCTGCCCGAGACAGCACGAAAATCAGCGCTTCAAAGAAGTTTTAGCACACAATAACACACAAGTAACAAAGCAACCATGGAATTAACACTCGATTTTAAGAAAAAAATAGCCACAGCGCTGATCGAAGCACGAAACAACTACGGAGGTTCTGAAGCGCATTTTGCTTCAACCAAAGGATTGTCACCTGCTCAATACAGCCGGCTTAAAAACGGTCAGATTGATCAACTATTAAGTCCAACGGCTTGGATTGCCCTGGCGCGCCAATTAGGTGTAACGCTATCAAAGCGCACACACAAGATTGTTCGAACCGAAGTGTATAACGAAATCGAAGAGTCAATTAAATTTTGTCAGGAGTTTCACAAGTCTATCATACTGGTAGATGAAACAGGTATCGGTAAAACAGCCTGCGCAAAGCACATCTGCAGCAAGCTAAAAAACGCGTTTTACATCGACTGTTCTCAGGCTAAGAGCCGCATTCAGTTTATGAAGTTATTAGCGCGAACTCTCGGCATTGAAACGGCATTAAAAAGCCGTGGAAACCGATACATCGATATCAAAGAGAATGTGAAGTATACGCTTGCTAACATTTTGCAAAATCCTGTAATCATTCTCGATGAAGCGGGTGATTTAGACTACGCCAGCTTTCTCGATATCAAAGAACTCTGGAATGCCAGTGAAGATGCATGCGGTTGGTTCATGATGGGCGCCGATGGATTGCGTAATAAAATCGAAACCGGAATGAAGTACAACAGAGTAGGTTTTGCCGAATTGTTTAGCCGTTTTTCCGACGAGTACATTAGCATCATTCCAACTGTTGAAGAGGACCGCAAAGCCTTTTACAACCAAATGATCCTAGACATCGTGAAAGCCAACGGCGATGTAGCTAAGGCAGCTCAATACGCGCGTGCTTGCGTAAGCAAAGGCAAGAGTTTACGCCACTTAGACACGTTATTAAAACTCGATGCTAATGGCTAAAATCGTAAGTGTAAAAGGCCTTTTTAAGCTTCGATACAAACTATTGTCGATTGGTGGTGTTTGGAGGCTTGTAATAGGATCGCCCGAGATTGGCGGCGCATGGCTGGTCTACGGGCACGAGAAGAACGGCAAAACCGCTGTTTCGGTAAACATAGCCGACGAGCTAGCCAATCTAAAACGGACCTTGTACGTAAGCGCTGAGGAGGGATTGTCGAGTGAAATTAGAGAGAATTGCAGACTGCAAGGAATTGATCCGAATCGCAAAAATTTACAGTTTGCTGATTTTCTCACGATCGACGATTTGCGCGAACTTTTGATCAAACGGCAAGGTCCCAAGTTTGTAATCATCGACAACATTACGGTATACGTCGACGAGCTTCGTAACAATCGTGTTAGAAAATTGCTCGCCGAGTTCCCCGGAGTAACATTCATTTTTATCGCACACGAAGAGCGCAACGAGCCTTATACCGCGACCGCTCGAATGATTAAAAAATTGGCGAAAGTCATTATTCATGTGCAGGGTTTCAAAGCTTTCGTTTCCGGAAGGTGTCCGGGTGGCGAAATAAACATAGCTCCAAACCTTGCCGCATTGTATCACGGAACCGAACAAAAAACAACCAATTAATATGAAAACAACGACAGCAAACAAAGTGATCGATTACTTACAGATCACCTCGCAAGAGCACGAAGAGATGGTTTTTAAAACCTTTCAGCAGTGGGCAACCAAGTTCGCACGTAACGATTACGAATTTCAGCGCATTCTCACCAGTACCGGTATCGATAAATGGTTTATGCACGAGTACACGCGCCTAGAGCAGTTGTTCTGCAACATTATCGAAAACAATCCTGTAAACAACGGTGTCGATTATGTGTATCACGGTTGCACGGTGGAGATTTTTCAAATCTACCCCAACCCACTGTTGAATTTTGCTTTGAACATTGATTTTCGCATTCAGCTGCATTTGCCTGATATCAAAACCGAACATACCGCCATATATGCCAACTGAACTACACATTCAAACAACAAAGGCGCGTATGCAGCAACTCTACAACGCGCTGCGATTCGATCGCCAGTACAGTGCCCGACTTTCATTGGTAGAACGGATGCTGATTAATTCCGAGCGCGCCACGCAATTAGCATCGCTCGATTTCAGCAGAACCCACATTCGATGCATTCCGCCCGATGTTGAATTAAAGGTGCAAGAGATTGCAAGAGAGCTGGAACAGTATCGATTTATAGAAGTGAAATGCCCCTTAATTGAAGAGTATGAATATAGAAGAGATCACAGTTAACGATTTTGAAATTTTAACACCCACAGATATGCAAACAACAGATGCACCGGCTACCAGTAGCCAATTGAAAACCGAGTTAGAAAAAATAGTTCGCGTAAAAGTTACCTCGGTACGCGTAAAGGGAAATTCCGTATCGTTTAATACGAATGACGCGATTACAGATGGCGGTTTCGCTTTTCTGCTAACCGTAGCGTCAAGTTTTTCAGTAAAACGCTCCGGAAAAGGAATTTGTGTAACCTATACCAAAAAGTAAGATGGAACAGACTAAAAAATTAGTAGATGTTGAGAGCTTATCGGTCGAAGAGCTGAAAGCTATTCTCAGTAAAAAAGAAGCCAGCAAAGACAAAGATCGTCAGGCTTATAAAGATTTGGTTCAGGAAACTGTGCCAAAAGCAATCTTTAGACTCACGCAAGCAAGCGAGCACCTATCGAACGCAAAAACCGACACGTTCAAGTTTTTCGAGCAGGTTTTAGATTTGAAAAACAAAGTGTACGGTTTGAAGCAAAAGCAGCAATCGCATACGTTCTCGACCGATCGCGAAGAGATTACTATCGGATATCGCATTAACGAAGGTTGGGATGATACCGTAAGTGCTGGCGTCGAGAAAGTACAGCGATTTATTCAATCCTTGGCTAAGGATGAGAATTCTGCCGCATTGGTCGATACTGTATTCAATCTTTTAAAGAAGGACGCCAAGGGCAACCTAAAAGGTTCGCGAGTACTGGAGCTGCAAAAGCTCGCGCCAAAGTTCAATGACGAGGAGTTTTCGAACGGCGTAAAAATCATTGCGGAGGCATACAAGCCTGTTCGATCTAGTTGGTTTATCGAGGCATATTTGATCAATGCTGATGGCAGCAAAACCTCAATACCACTTTCCATGTCCTCGGCTGGATTTTCAGCCGGTTATGAGTTTGACTTCTTTGCAGAGGAGATTCCAGAACAACAAAGCAGTGAATCATGAGCGTAGAAATCAAAGAAACAGAACACAACTTCCTTGCCGTCAATGGCAAGGAGGTTTTTGTCTCCGAAGATGGCGTGAAAGCCAAAGAGGAGTTAACGGCTAATGAGACTAAAGCGCTTCGCGAATATTTAAACTCGCGAGATAAAAATGCAAAGTCCTCTGAAAAGAAGCCTAAAAGCAGTGGAGACTTCGATTTAATCGTTGTTCGTCTTGCAGCTACCTACGTGCCTAAAAACTCACTAGAAAAATCGTTTTTAGAGTACCTTAAAACAATAGATGGCACGGCTTACGATGCTGCTTATTACGAGCAGTTCAAAGCAAGTATGCAACTACTGGTCAACCATCTAAACGACACTTACAAACGCTGTAAGCCTATTAAGGTTGGATTCTCCGATTTGCGCAGCGAAGGCGGCCACACCGTTCCATTATACGGCAATTATCCTGCAGCGCTTTACGTAGATTTTATCGTAAAAAGAAAATCATGGGATATATCACTTTAAACGAAACCATCGTCAACAGCAAGCCTGTTGACTATTACAACGGCAAGCAGGCTAAACTGCTTGCCGATTACTGGAATCACGAAAATAAAATGTTTGTGAAAGGCGAAACAGTAATAATTACCAATCGACACGCTGAGTTCAGCAACTGGTTCGATGTGAAAGATATGGGCGGCAACGTTCTAAGAAAAGTGCCTTCATTCAATCTTAAATTAATCGTAGATGACAGCAACTGAAGCACCAATTCGCAAAGATCAGATCAAAACCATCATGCGCAATTGCGCCTACAACTCCGATATCAAGGAGGAGTGGGTGCAATGGGCTACCGGTGAAGTTGCCAAACGATCGCTGCACGATTTAACCGAGCAGCAAGCTAACGCAATAATTGCCAAGCAAACAGGCGCTGCGCCATCGCAGAACCGAACGCACAAAGATGCTTTCGAAGGCTTCGATGCCAAGAACTCTAAGCATCGTGCCGTGCTCTCTATGGCCATACAGGCGCAATGGAGTCTGCCGCACAAAAAGCACGGCAAAATTGCAGACATGAAACGGATCGCACATTTTTTAAAGAGCGACCGATCACCCGTAAAAAAGCCGCTGACAGAGCAGTCTTCTGATGAGCTTTCGAAAACAATTAAGGCGTTTGAAGGAATTGTAAATCACCGGTACAAATGATAGCAATAGAACCTGTTTTTTACGCTTCTGTAGCCGCTTTTGTTCTAACAGTAGCATTTGTGTGGATCATCTTTACAATCGACGATGAGAACTGACCAAATGTGGGCTTTGTTCTTTGCAGAACTGGACCAACCAACATGCCCGCACGCTAGAACCGAAGAGCGGGTTATCGATCACCTTTTTACCATTGAAGTAGTGGTAGAAGTATGTACCGATTGCCATTTAGTTGTAAGCGAACCAATACACAGACTATGAAAGTGAAAATCACCAACGAACAGCTTCAAGTTTTACACCAGCTGTTTGCACAATTAGACCCGAGCCACGGCTCACGCGAAACCCGGGTTCGATTATCGATACTTAGCGAGGTTCGCGTGAAAGTAGCCAAAAGCTTCTCCGACGTAGCATTAAATCTGGACTTGTTTTCGAAAGCTAAAAAAAAGCAATCGTTAACAATTACTTACCATCATGCTCATTATCTAGAACAGTTTTTACTGATTTCGGTAGAGCTTATTTCAACGCCGTACGAACGGCGTATCATGCAAAACTTAATCGATCAACTTAACAAGCAATTATCATGAAAAAAGTATATATAGCCGGTAAAGTCACAGGATTACCTATCCACGAAGTAACTATCAAATTTGGCGCAGCTCAAAAAGCAATCGAAGCTGCAGGAGCTGTTCCAGTCAATCCATTGGAAGTTGTCAATGATTGGCAATGCGATTGGAAAACCGCCATGCGTAAATGTGTGGCGGCGCTGATGGAGTGCGATTACATTTACCTTTTACCTGACTGGCAAGCCAGTCGCGGCGCTCTTATAGAGCAGCGCATCGCGGTCGATGTTGGTATCAAGCTACTCATTGGCTCAGAGAAACATTTGAAAGAACGAATTTATGGACAACTTTAGAACCTACCGAGTTAAAGGCCGTAAAAGCGGCATTACAATGCTCTTTAAATACAATTTAAACGGCAGCATTAGGGAGTTTTCCGTTGACAACGGAGATTTGCTTCTAGAGCTTGCAAAGAAGCTCTTTTACGACTACGCGTTTCCGTATTCACAAGACATCATGGATCAGGTATGGCTCAAAAGCGAGAAATGCAAAAAGATTTTTGAAATCAGCATCAGTCCTGCCGATTTAAGCTTTGAGGCCATCTGGAACCTTTACAATAAAAAGGTAGCCCGGGCTGATGCCGAAAAGTCATTCGCCAAGTTAAGCGAGACGGATAAAATCAAACTGTTCCTAGCCGTGCCAGCGTATCACCGGTACCTGACACGATCGAAAATTTCACAGGCATATCTTGCCACATTTATAAACTCAAAATACTACTTGGACGATTTCGACCAAGTTTAAAAATTCAAACAAATGGACCCAATTAAAGATTTACAAACGTTCGATGATGTTTTGAAATATCACGGACACACTGCAGAAACATTTGCCGACTGGTGTAAAGGACTTAGACCTCACGAAATAGGTATGCGAAAAGAAGAGCTTATCGTAGCGGCTTACAATGGCCGACAGGTTGATGATCCATTACCGGATTGGGATGACAGAAAGGCCAAGCGTTATCCAATATTTAAAATGCCTTCTCCTTCGGGTGCCGGGTTCTCGTTCTACGACCGCGACAGCTGGTTTGCGTATTCGGTCGTCGGCTCCCGCCAAGTTTTTTTTGGAGAAAATGCAATAGCCCATCTCCGCGACGCAGTATCCAAGTTTTTAGCTGAGTATAAAGAATCAAGAACGCTTTAAGCTATGTGCAAAGACATTGCTCGACCCGGATATGAATGGATAACCGAGAAGTATTACACACATGATGCTTTTAAACACAGATCATGTAATCATGAGTTAAACAAAGGCGAAGTTTGGTTAGGAAATACATGTGGGGATCATCAATTGACAAAAGGTGTCCAAATTCCTTTTTACTTGAAAAGATTGAAAACAATAAGACTTGGTAATCAGGCTTACTGTATTTGTGGATTGCCAATATCAAAGCATCACTACTTGCCATTGATAATACATGAATCAGAACTAGAAGAGTATTATAAAATAGTAAAAAAACATTTTAAAAACCAATAAAATACATTATGGCAAAACTAATTTACAGAACGAAAAAACCGCGAACCGGTTTTGTATTCAATGAATCATTTATGACCCACGAAGATTCGCGTCTATACGACAAGTTTCCCTCTAAGGATGTTCAAAAAGAGGCTATGGAGTTTTTACAAGAGAAAATGTATGAGATTACAAAAAAGCTCGACACTTTAGGTTATGATCCAACAAGGTTAAGATTTTCTATACATACTAAAGAATAATGCCATGCCAGTAATAAACCAAACCAATCAAATAGACATCACGCCGGAAAAGTTTCTCGATGCGTGCAGCGATTCTGAGCTGATGGAAGTTGACATACTGATTCAATCGAATCGGTTTGTTCAGAGATTGAATGTACTTGTTGAAAGCGAGCAATATTTTAAGTCTCAAGAAAACGAAAAAGGTTATACAATAAGCGCCCGATTACCTATCGAATTAGTGTGTAATAACCTATTACGTGAAATCATACTCGAAGTATGCGATGGCTTTATAAAAGTTCCCGACGAGAAGTTACTAGAGGTTTGCAACAAGTTGCAAAGTCGATTGATTTATCTACTACAACACGATTTAATTCGATTTAAATAATTGATTTAACTACATCGCAATAAATCCGCCTCATTAACTTTTTGCCATTCAACTTAGCCGATATTTTGTAAAACTTAAATATTTTGTATGTTTGTCGCTCTCAAACCATTTATAGAGTAATCTATATAAAATTTTATCGACAATAAGAGCTTTCCCAAGGTGAGCAGTTCCGAAAGGGCTGTAATTCCATTCTATGAATGGTTTGAGACACCTAAAGGAAAGCTCGCATACATTAAAATCTCAAATAAGATGAATGCAACAAAAAGAAGTCTAGCTCCGACAGTAAACGAGCAAACAAAAAACACGATGACTAGTCGTGAAATTGCAGAAATTGCAGGAAAAAGGCATACCGAAGTCTTAAGGTCTATTAAGACAATGGAGCCTGCTTGGGAAAAAGTAACTGAACGCAAATTTGCGTTGAGTGAATATGTAGATTCTTCGGGAAAGAAAAATCCTGAATATGAACTTACTAGGGATGAATGCTTATATGTATCTACAAAATTCAATGACGAAGCTCGGGCAAAAGTAATTATTAGATGGTCTGAACTGGAACGAAAAGTTCAAACCAATCCATTACTTATTGATCAAAACGCCGGAGTTTATCCTGAAAAAACAGTCATTACAGTAAAAATGGGCAACTTGTCTAATCAAATTTATGTAATAGACGGCGCTATCTATGCCAAGCTAGCTCCCATATCTAGGATGATGGGGTATGATTCTACGCCGACACACTTATTAAACCGCTGGGGTGATAACAATAGATTAAAAGTAAAAATTGGCCACCAAGAACCGTGGTTTATAAACGTTGTAGCTTTTTCAGAATGGGTAAAAGTGAGTAATCGTGTACCTTACGGAATTATAGCGACAATCTACAAGGACGTTTTTAATATTGATAGAAAAAAAGACGAAGACAACCCTTATACTTACTTCTTTACAGATGCTGAGATGAACGAAATATTGTTTTCGTTGTTTAAAAAACCTGTCAATAAAGACTATGTTGTTGAATTGTTGACAAATGGTAAAATTAATAATGTGAAGTAATGAAACCAACGCAATACTTCCGGAGCAAAGAAGAGCTAACTGCGTTTGCGAAATCTTTTGCTAAAAGTCATCCTCAAAATTGGTTTGTACGCACAACACTAGAGTGCAATCATAAAGTAAACGAAAGGCGCAAAAGTGTTATTCTGATCTCAGGAGAACGAATAGTGCAGCGCTTGATTATCTGCAATACATGTAAGTCATTTAATGTTGAACTTAAAAGCGATAACGTATGATTGGCCTCGATGAAAACAGCAACATAGTTATAAAAACCAATATATCTAAGACAGATGTTTACGATGTTTTATTGATGAAAACCGCAGTACTAAATTTGGTTTCAAGCCAGCGCGACGATTTTAAAAATCATGATGATTGCTACTGGGCTGTAGAGCTTGTCAAGCTAATTGAGTTCGAAACCGACCAACTTTGTCTTAAGTAACTTTATAACTCCATTCACTAAAGTCTCTCAATTTTTTGGGAGACTTTTTATTTCTACCTCTACCAATTTTCCTTGCTACAAGTAAAAGATATTCAAATAAAAAATTCTCAAAAGTCACGTTGCAAAGCATTTTTTCGCCAGATACTTTTGGGACATGGCTTACAATCGCAAAAATCAGTTAAAGAAGATTGCTCACATCTTGGAGCTGTACCGAGCGTATAAGCACGCCGATGTACCCGATACGCATATTGTTCGGGTCATTTTTCCCAAGCATAACATCCACATTTCTTACCGGACTTGGGTAAATTATAAAGGAACTGTAATCCCTAAAAACGCCGATCAGTTACGGCTTTTCGATTGAGCCGGTAAAGCTAAATGTGAACGATGTCGTTTCATCGCTTTCACGAATCATAAAAAGCTCGGTTTCAAAGATCAATTCACGCATGCGAATTCCGTCTGGATTAACGTTGCGGCTACGAATATTCTGCAAAACTAAATTGGTGCAATAGTCGGCGTCCCAGCCATGAAGTAACGCGATTATTTTGTGCTCGCATTCTAAATACTCCAAGCCCCGTTCACGCACCGCCTCAGGAGCCATATGATACGTTTGTGAATGCGTATTGAACATCAGCAGTACTGCTATTTTTACCTTTGCCAACAAATCAATTTCACTCAGGTTACTAAATGAAGAGTCCGGGAAATCAATAAGCGCTGCAGGAAAAGACACCCTGCTAATAAAGTCTTCGAATTTATCTTGACCAAAATATTGCTCAATAAATGTAATCTCAGGAATTGCGTTTTTAATGGCTGATTGCAGGTCTAAATAAAGTTTTGAGTATGCTGAATTCATAATGTAATAATGTGTTTTAGTTCATTTACAACTTGCCGCTCAATAGCTCGGCTCAATACAGGGCTTCCGGAGCTTGCTGTGGGTATAAATTGTCGTTGCGGTATGTTAACCTTACGTGTGTGTGCTTTTACGCTTGTAGAGCCTGTTTTGGCCATCATTGAAACTTTGCGTTCGCGACCTGTTTTGGTTAATCGACCGGTACCAACTTTAAAACGTGTATACTTGTTGCGCGTATGCGCCGATACGCTTACCGTTCCCCTAAAACCCTCGTTGTGTGCTTTTGCATACGGTGTAGAGTTGCGAATGGTAATTTGTCCGGGTCCCGAAACAATGTACGTTGCCGCGCGCATGGTTCCGGTATCAACTAAGGTAGTTCCACGTCCGCCTTTACTTTTAGGCCACTTACTAAAGCCCTCGCCTTGCCATCCTTGCGCCCGAAAGTTACCGTTTATAAAGCGCTCGGTTATCTCAGCAGCAACCGCTGGAAAGCGTGTTGTCGCAAAACGCTCGAGTTGCTCGGACGCCTTTTTTAATTCGATTGAAAACTGTTCGGGCTTCATATTGAATTTTTTACTATACTTGCAATGTAAAAGTGAAACATGATTTCGGTAGTTCTAACCCAACTTGCCCGACTGATATAGTTTCACTTTTCTATTTTCTATACATAAGCAGCCCGCTTCGTGCATCGGATAGTTCGCCTGAATCGACCTCGTAAAACCTAAACATCGTCTTAGCCCTTTTACCGTCAACAATCACGAGCTTAATGGTTGCACCTTCAAAGTATTTTATGTAATTCGTTTGCTTTTCTTGTAACCAAATTTCGTCAGGGTTTTCAAGAATGTCGGGAGCTAACCAAGCAAACTCATGGCGTTTCTCGCTTGATTTAGGGCCGATTAAAACGTGGTCTCTAAAATACCGGTTCGCCGTTCCCATCATTCCTTTTGTATATTCGTCTAACAAAATTTCTCTATTAAGCACGTCTTTTACGATGATGCCAGTGCTGTGTGATTTCGGTTGATTTCTCCACCATTCAAAATACTGTTCTCGAGTTTTAGGCTCAAAAGTTGGTAAGTTGCCTTCCTTTATGTAGGCCTCAGACTTAAGTCCATACTGCCGCCAAGTCGCCCTCTTGTTATTGAACTTAAAAAAAGGATGTTTATCTGTAAAGACCGTTCTACTTTTACCCACATGATTATCGAAGATTGTATCTTTAATAAGCGGCTTCATCATCTGCGCGGCTTCGATGGAGGTCATCGTTTTTTCAGCATTTTGTGCCTTACCAGGAACAACTGTACAGCGGCAACCCCATGCTTTAATCGGGTAAATTTTGTTCCAAACCGGATCAGATTTAAAAGCGGTAAACTTGTCTAATCGTGCGTGCTCCGGACGTACTCTACGATCACCCACCGTGGAATATTCCAAATATTCAGAAGTCAAGTTTTCCCATTTATTGGCCATCACCGCGCTGTATTTGGCCACATGGTATTCCGCTTTTAAATAGTTGTTGTTAAAAATGTATCCTTGATCAGATACTACCTTGCGAAAAGAGCCGTACTCTAAAAGTTTACCATCAGCTCCAATCATTAGATCACGAAAGTGTTTCATTTGAGTAAAGCTTTTTGCCGCTGAAAATGCATAGATATTTCGTTGCAGCGCACTAACCAATTCGCCTAAATCTGAATCGTAAGCTAATGTGGTAATGCCTAAACCTTTATTCAAAGCTTCAATCAATCGATTAGCTGTATACAGATGTAAGTCTGCGTTAATTTCAGAGGCAGTACCGTCTAAAAGCGATTTCGCGATTTGATTGTAAATAGTATCGAGCGAATCACCTGCGGCAAGGTCCGGAACATCGCCGTTACAAGTGTCGCACTTCAGATCATAAAGGTGCTGTAATTGCCCAACTAATGTTGGGCTCGGTCGAAAAAATCGGCTAAGGCTGTAAAAATTCGACGGCGTAAAGAATAAGACATCGGCACTGCCAGTGAATCCTCTTCGGGTTTAATAACAGGCTTTTTCGCTACCGGCTTTTTGCTTTTTGGATCAACTGGTTCCGGAGGTTCTGGAGCTTGTACAGCTTGCTGACTCGATTCCATTTTTGCCTTCAACTCATCGTAGTTATCGGGCTTGGTGATGCCGTATGTTTTGTACCAATAGTCGTCTGCTATTGGAACAATTTTACACACAACCGAATCAATTTCTAAACGAAGTTTGAGTTTTGCTAAATTCAGCTCCAGCTCAAACTCAAACTTACCGTTTACATCTAAGCCATAACTAGCTAAGATTCCCAAAAACTTAGCAGAGTTAAGCTCCTGTTCAACAAAGATCAGATCAGCTGCAGTAATTTCATCCTGCTGTTCACCGTGCTCTTTGGATTGTGCGTAACCAGAACTGGTAGACGAAGTAGTGGTTTCGGTATTTCCGAGAACACAAATAGCCATCTCGTCATTTAAAGCTCCTCTAAAGAGGTCTTGAAGCTTGCCATCGCCGTTAGATGATTTGCCATCCTTCATTTCAAACTGCGCTTGTTTAGGCAACATCATTGCTAAACTGCTTCCCGTTTCGTTCAATATTTTCCGAAGCTCTTCTTTTGTTTTCGTGTCGTATGCGTCGTAGTAAATGACACGTACGGGGTGTCCGAAAATTTCAATATACTGCGCCCAATCGCCGTAGTTCCCACGTTTATATATCGAGTACATACTACATGGCAACAGCAGCCCTAAATCTTTCGGGTTACCTACAACCCAGACAAAAGGCAAATCATCAATGACATATCCGTCCTGCGGTGATAACCCGTATTGCGATCGCGTTATCAGACCTTTCTCAGGTTTGATGTGTTTGCGTTCAATTTCGACGACTTTAAACTCATCGCCAACGACAAACTCCATACCGCTGACTCCCCAGAACAGGCTCTGCATGATTTGATTGATCACCTCGCGCCCTGCTTTGGAATTGATAGCGTCGGTTGTCGATCGGATTTCTTTACCCTCCTTGTCAACGAATTTAATCCGTTTGTTTAAAACAGATTTAATGCGTTTATCTTTAATGCCGCGAAGGTAACCGTCTACCGAGAGTACGTCGTGGTATAAATCGTAGAGCTGTACTCGATTTGGATAATGAATTGCCTCGGCGGCAGTAATTGATTCTTTTAACTTTCCAATATCTTTTGGCGTGCGATCAGGCGCTACCAGTGTAAGATCGTGTACGATTATTGGTTCAGTTGCCTTTGTTGTTTTATTAACCTTTGCCATTAAAATGAGTTTTGTCTTTTACGATTAGAAGAAAATGAAACGTCTGCGTGCTGTTTGTCTTCAGCTATTTCAGTTGAAGGATCGTTTGGCTTATACGGCCAATCCGGATTGATGCGTCCTTCTTTTACATCAGTAAGCCATCCAGGCTCCTGCTTGGTTCCGATCATAAGCTGCCAATCCTCCCGGTATAAGTCTAAGGAACTGTTTGGGCTCGATTTGCGAAGCAACCAATAACTTGCAATGATCTTGATGACCTTTTTTAAATTCTCGTCCACTACAGTTGGTGCCTGCGTGTCGGTTCCGAATAAGGCAATGGTATCGTACTTAAACAAAAATCCTTTGGCAAAACTTTCTGCTGCAGCGATTTGATCCAGCACCTCCTGTTCGTTGTTGCGTGTGATTTGGTCGATTATCTCCGGATACAATTCCGTTTGTAAATCTTCTACGGTAACTAGTGGCATTTTAAAAACGTTTAGAGGTTGGTTTGCGTTTAAATGTTTCGATGGAATCATTGGCTTGAGAAACCACTTTGTCTTCAATAACTTTTACAGCACCTTCCACGGCGTCGGGTCCGTCCATCAGTTTGGCTTTTCGCGAGAACGACAGAAATTGCGCCTCGAGTTTCTGCATACCGGGATTGTCTTTTTCTGAGGCATTGAAAACTAAGTTGCCGAGTCTGTTTTTAGGTTCCAGCGTTCCTTCAATACGGACAAACTTGTCCGGCTTTTTTCGTGTGTCGGGCGTAATGGGTAATGAAACATTTCGCTCATTGCTGATGCGATAAATATGCGGCAATAAAACCTGTTCGTAAAAAGGGTCTTGAAGCGTGTTATTTTCGATAAATAAAAAAGGAGTATCGACACCTGCTTTTTTACACAGTTCGTAGGCCACGAATAAGATTTCGCAGAACGTTGCATTACTCATTTGATCTACCCAGGCTTTATGTACATGGAATCTAAAACCTTTGTTGCTTACAATTACAATGGCTTTAGAACTGGCTTTTGACACTTCGCGATTACTAGTTGCAGGATCGGCATAAATCACTACAAAATCACAATGGCGCATCTGAGGCAGTTGTTCGAATGTCAATTCTTTGAAAGTGTCGCCGCCATCCATCGGATTGTTCATGTATTCCTTCTGAAAAGATTCGTAGGAAATCATGTTTTCAATTCTTTGGATATCTGCCTCAGCGTTCTTTTGTGGCCAAGAGCTCTTGTCGTTTTTATCGCGAATGTTTACCACTTCCCAATAGTCGGCTTTAGCACCCATCGCTGTGATACAGCATTCTTTTGCAATTATGTTTCCACAGGCAATAATTAGTAATCCTTTGCTAACTGAACGTGTTGGAATAAGCGCCTGCTCAATCCACTTAATTGCTTCTTTGATTAGGTCTGGATTACGTACTTCTTCGTCGGTATCGATATCGTCGATAAGGATTACATCCGGACGGGCTTCATTATTTCGAGCACCCCGTGGGCTTTGGCCTTTTCCGAGCGCGCGAAACGACACTCCTTTTCGAGTAACGAATTTACCATCACTCCAGCTGCCAGGCCGCTTTTGAACGCCGTAGTCTTGAATGATACGATTGTTGCTTTCTAAAATACCTTTGTATGGCAGCAATAAGTTAACAGCTGAGTCGTAACTGGCCGAGGCAAGCAAAACCGTTTTCTTTTTGCCTGTCAAACACAGCTTCAGAACTTCCATCATGGTACGTCCGGACTTGGAGAGCTCACGCGACCAGGAGCGAACGATATACAGTTCGTCTTTAGTCATGACGCGTCTAGTCGACTTTTTGTGAAAATCGGCAGGTTCAGAGGTGTAGAAGTTGGGAAAGTAGTATTTAAACCAAGCTTCGTCATCAGCCTCTAACCGCTTAATTCTTTTGAGCTTCCCCTGCTGAGTCTCATTTTGGTCAATCGGAGTTGCGCGATCCATATTGTCGCAAAACTCCCGCCACGCCTGCAAGTGATCTTTGTCCGTGAGCTTCATGTTACTTTCCTTTTAGTTTTGAAGAAATGAACTCATCGAAGTAATCTTTGAATAGTTTGGCGTGACTTAAATCCACCTCTTGTATAAATTGAAGGACTTTTCGCCCAACTTCAACGTATTCGCCTAGTCCCGTTTCTACCTCTAAGCGTTTGATGTTTGCCGATATCTTGGACATCGTGTCGGCTTCTTTGCTCTCAGGAACGGCTGGTTCGCGCTTGGCAATAGCTTCATTCATTGCATCGAGCTGATTGTACCAGTGCGTGAGTTGCTTCTCTTTGGTGATGAGCAAACTTTTACGTAAGTGTTCCCAGTTATCCTCGGTTTTCCAACGCCCGATCGAGCGTGCAGACACGCCCACGCGCTCGGCTACTTGTTCAACAGTAAGCCGATCGTTTACAAATAGCATTTTCGCGTACTCGCGCTCTTCTTTTTTTGATAATCCCATACGTTTCTAAAGAAGCTGTTCCAGCTTCTTTATTGACAAAAATGCGGCGAAAACGCGGCTGTTAAAAAAAGTCAAGCAAGGCTTGCGCACTTATTTTCAAGGCGTTAAGAAAGTGTAGATGTTTGCTATCTCTAACAGAATAAGAACTGCGAGTTCAATGGAAAACTTCAAAAAAATCGATCGCGAATACTGCTGGACCGATGAGTCAGTGAATGTGTACGGCTACCGCTGTCTCACTTCTGGCTGCATGGTTGATCAGTTTGAAAAGAATCCGATCGGTTTTAAAATGCACAATCGAGATAACGGCGTAGTTGTTCGCTGGGAGGACTTTCGTGTGGATGGCGATAAGATATACGCCAAGCCCGTAATTAATTTAAAGCATCCCGACGCCGAGCGCACCATCGCTGAGATTGAAAGCGGCTTTTTGAATGCTGCGTCATGCGGCAAAATTGTAGTGCTCGAAGCCTCGAATGCGCCGGAACTGATGCTTCCAGGGCAAAAAGGTCCCACGCTGGTCAAGTGGTATCCGCGCGAAATTTCGCTCGTTGACATACCTGGGAATCACGGGGCACTTGCCAATTTATACGACAGTGATGGAGCAGACCTTGATCTAGCAGACTTTGTAAAACCTAAAACATCGGATATGAGTAAAAGTGTATTGCTAGCCGCAACCGTTCTGGCGGCTCTTAACCTTAGCGATAGTGCATCGCAAGACGAATTTAATCAAGCGGTTCAAGATTTAGCCGATCGTGCCGCGAAAGCTGACGAATTACAAGAGTCTTTAAACACCGTTTCAACAGAGTTGCAAGACTTGAAAGCAGAAACCACTCGAACCCGAGTCCAAGACTTGATCGACAAAGGTAAAACCGACAAAAAGCTAACTGTTGCCTTGGCTGAAAAACTAGCTAAAGATTATGCGCACAATCCTGACGGCCTTGCGGATTTAATTTCAACGATGCCGGCACAAACGCTGATTTCCGGTGAAACGCCAGACGCGGCAGACCTTGCGGACCTGCAAGGTAAAGACTGGGATACCCTATACCAACAAGGTCACTTGGAACGTGTGCGTACGCAGTATCCGGACTTGTACGAACAACTTCGTAAAACAAAATTTCCTGAATCAAATTCTTAATTAATATGGCAAATCCAAAAATTCCGCAAGAGTTCTGGGCCTCCTACATCGTCGAGAAACTTCGTCGCGAGAACCCGCACCTTGCTTTGTGTTTTGACGAATCGAAATACGTCAAAGGCGGTGCTGTGGTGTACATTCCACAGGCTGGAGCAAAACCCAATGTGGTTAAAAACCGTGGTTTTGGAGCAGCGGCGGCTGTTCAACGTGGCGACACGGCGATTATGTACGCACTTGATGTGTATACCACCGATCCAACGGCGATCACTTATGCTGAACAGGCAGAGTTATCTTACGAAAAGACAGACTCAGTGCTCGGCGATCACACCAACACACTTGCAGAGGTTATTGGTGATGAGATGATCTACAACTGGGCACGTGGTGTTAAGCCAGCTAACGGCGGCAGCACAACCGTTGAGTTTATTCCGAACGCGCGCAGAATTCCTACAACAGGCGCGGCTGTAGCTGTTAATCCTATCGATGGCCAAACAGGTCAGCGTAAAGCCTTCACTTACCGTGAGCTTGATGTGGCTATGGCGCAGTTCAATAAAGACGGGGTTCCGAAAAACAACCGTTACGCAATGCTTGAGTCTTACGCGCTAAAAGAATTCATCGACTCTTTGACCGACAATCAAATGGCGGCCTTTCAGCAAACTGCTGATTTAGCAAACGGCATCGTGGGCAAGTGGTCAACTTTCACAATCCTAGACCGCTCAACGGTTTTAGCGATTGCTGCTAACGGAACCATCCGCGTTCCAGGGGAGGCTTTGGCTGCTACCGATAACCTGGCAAGCATTGTATGGCACAAAGACAGTGTGGCCAAAGCACTTGGAGAAACGAAAATTTTCCAAGACATGGATAACCCATTGTATTATGGAGACATTCACTCTGGGCTTGTGAAAATGGGCGGCCGTTGTCGTCGTGAAGACTGGAAAGGTTTAGCGCTGATCGTGCAAGCTGCAACCGCTTAATTTTTTAAAAGAATCAGTAAATAAGAGCCGTTTCGGCGGCTCTTTTTTTAATTAAGAATGGAAATTCTAATCGCTTTTGTTACCACCGTTGTTTCGTCGATTGTAACCTACCTGATCTCGCGTCGTGCTCACCGGGCGGATGTCTTGAAAAAGGAGTTGTCGTTAGCCGATTCGACACTTACATATTACCAGCGCCTAATCAATGATTTCGCTGCACGTTTAGAGCAGGCAACAAAAACGATAAATCAACTGGAAGGCATAATCGCAGAACTCGAGAGACAGAATGCGATTTTAACCAAAGCAAACAAAGAACAAACGGATCAGGTACACGAGCTGATGCAAACTAACCAGCACCTGATTGAGCGTTTGGAAAAATTCAAACAGTTAAAATAAATCATAAGCTCTCACAACATCTATGAAAGCTACAATTAATAGAACATACAGCCCGCATCAAACAAGAGGCGAGTTCACATTGCAAAGAGCAGATGCACGTACGGTGTTGTCTTTGAAAACGCTGGAGCTGCCTTTTCGAAATAACAAAAGACGGGTTTCCTGTATTCCGGAAGGCACTTATCAAGTAGTGCCTCGCCGCAGCAAAAAGTACGGATTACACTATCATGTAACAAATGTTCCGGGCCGGGATTTTATCCTGATTCATACGGGCAATTTTACCTCGCAAATTTTGGGATGCATTTTACCTGGTCTCGAGTTTGCCGATATCAACGCTGACGGTCAACTTGACGTTTTGTCAAGCCGCTCAGCACTTAAACGATTACTAACACTCGCGCCTAATGGTTTCGAGTTAACTATAACATCATGAAAAATATCAAAAAGAGATTCTTAATAATTGGTTTGTTTTGTTTGTGTTTTGTGGCTTTGCTGGCGTGTAGAAGCGCCAGCAATGGTTACAAAGAGTTACCCCCAAGTATTGTCACTAAGGATTCTAGTAGTACTACAATTACCTACCGCGACACCTTACTAATTATTGAAAGCGACAGTAGCTGGTACAGAGCGTACGTCGATTGTAAAAACGGTAAGCCGGTACTGCAGAAACCCAGAAGTAAAAGCGGTGAGCGAGTGAAAGCACCCCAAGTTCAATTGAATGATAACGTGCTATCGGTTGATTGTGAGTCTGAAAAACAAGAGTTAAAAGCTCAAATTAAAGAGCTGGAAAGTAAGCTGATCAAAACCACCGAAAAGACTATTCCAATTCTAACCGAGCGCAGTAAGTCTACCTGGGAGAAGTTTATCCAAACATCCGGATATGCACTTTGGCTTCTTGTACTTCTTGTTGCTGCCGCATATCTATTCAAAAAGTAATTTTTAATCAACTATACGTCATGACAAAAGAAGAATTAGCGCAAGATTATTTCGATCGCCATCCACAGTCAAACGAATGCCACGTAACATCTGACCTACGTGTATTCCACCAAAAATCTAACGCAGAATCATTTGCTGCGAATTTGAAGGATTCAAAAGTTGCAAGTTTTACACGCAATCATGGTTCTACCTCAAATGAAGAGCAAACGCCCGAGCAAAAGCTTTTAGCGTTCAACCCTGAAGTAACTAGCTATGATGAAGCAAAAGAGCTCGTTAAGCTGTTAAAGATCAAGTTAGAAAGCAAAACTAAAGAGAGTCACTTCGAGGCTTTAGCAGCAGCGAAAGAGTATCTTATCAAAAATCAAGAGTAACTTTTAATCAATTACAATGGCACAAGATTCTGGAACGCCAAAAGTTAGCGTAAACGTGCAAAAGAACAACCTGCAACGTCAAATCTTAGTTCTTGACGGCGTTCCAGGAATTGTTGCTACGTCGGCTACAAAGATTGGCGAATTCGAAAGAGTTTTCTCTTTAGCAGACGCTGTGGAGAAAGGTTACACACTCGAGGATGAACCGTTTTTATATGGTATCATCGAGCAGTTTTATAATGAAATTGGCGGCAGTTTTGAACTGGCTATACTTGGCGTCGAGGACACCATGACCATGGCGCAAATGTGTACCAATACCAATTTGAACGGCGCCCGAAAGTTGCTTCTTTCTGGTGCTGGCGCAATCAATTTAATAGGAATAGCCCGCAAGCCTTCACAGGCTTACAATCCGGGTAACGACTTTCTCGACGTTGATGTTGTCAATGCACTTACCACTTCAAGAGTGCTGGCAGAGTATCAACAGTCAATTAATAGACCTGTTCGGTTTTTGATTGAAGGCCGCGTTGCTAACTTAGAAGATGACACTATTTTCCAACCTAAAACAGCAAGTAACGGCTATGCCGGTGTTGTATTAGGAAATGATGTGTCAGACGGTTCTGCTGGTATCGGTTCTGCGCTGGCCCGCGCGTGTAAATTTGCTGCTCACGTAAAAATCGGCAACGGACAAAATGGCCCGCTTGCTATTACGCAGGCTTTTATTGGCGACAAGGCTATTGAGGACTTCTACCCAGAAGAGCTTGATGCGTTCACTAACGCTGGTTATATCATTGCGCATAAACGTGAGGGAGCTGCCGGATACTACTACTCAGTAGATAAAATGGCGTCAACCGATGACTACTCTATTTTAGTGCATGGTCGAATCATCGACAAAGCGCAACGAATCCTCACCGCTGCAACTACGCCGTTTTTAGAAACCGACATTCGGATTAATCCGGATGGTTCCATCAATGCTACCGATGCGAAATATTTGGAAAATGTGTGCCTACAGCAGCTGCAAAGCTCTATGAGCGAACAGGTGTCCGGATTCGCAGTTTCTATCAACACCAATCAAGACGTAATCTCGACGTCTAAGATTAATATACAGGGAGCTGTGCAGCCTTTGGGCTACACGAGCTACATCATTTTCGATTTAGGTTTAACCAAAACGCTGTAAGTCATGTCAGCCAACAATGTAAATATTACCAGCGCCGAATGTGCCTGGGCAAATTTTGAGTTAAAAATTTTAGGTCGCACCGTTAAAGGATTGCGAGGGTTTGAATTCAAAAAAGCAGTAGAAAAGGAGCACATTTTTGGAGCTGGAGACCAACCGCTCGACATTCAGAGTGGTAATAAAACGCCGTCTGGAAATATAAAAGTTTTAGGCTTTGAGGCCGACGCGATGAATCGTATCGCTGCCGCTGCTGGATACGGTGATATTACCGAAGTACCGCACGAGCTTATTGTTATCGTCTGTTCCTTCCGTAAACGACTTACAGACCCTATCTCGACGTATGTCGCAACCGGAGTTGCATTTACTGAAAATGGTGTAACGCTCGATCAAAACGCTAAACATCGAGAAATCACCCTACCCTTTCTAGCAATGAACATTAGTTTTTAAATTTTTTAATCATGAGCAATAAAAACAAACCTGCATCTACAATCAGCGAAGCATTTGCTAAGCGCAAAGAAGTGAAAAAGGTCGAAACCAAAGAGACAGCTACTCAAGAAACAAAAGAAGCTTGGATACAGCACTTTGGCCAAGAGCAAATTGATAAGTGGAAAAAAGAGTACGGCGATCGTGAAATCATCGCTTTAGCCGTTCGTGACAAATTTGCTGCGCTGCGCCCACCAATGCCGCAAGATATTGGCGACTATCTAATGGCCATTGGAACCAATGGGATGGATAAAGCTGTGGCCATGATTGTGGAAAAGTTATGGATTTCGGGCGATTTCGAGCTTATCGAAAACGACGATAATTTCAATGCTGTCTTTTTGCAAGTAAACGCGATTCTGGAGGATCGCAAAGCAGAATTTTTTCGCATATAAAGAACAGGGCTTTCGTGATGCGGAGACGCAGAGAGCCGGACTCGAATATTTAATTGTTTTTGGAGCAATGCGCTTTGGCGCAAGCGCATTAGAACAGTGGGGATGGGAGTTGTTTTTCTACCGCACTGGTATTGCACTACAACTCTGGGAAAAAGGACTAAAGTAATGAGCAACGCAATCGAGTTTGTTATCAGGATGCGAGACTTGATGAGTAGCGGAGTGGCTAAGCTGGCAGCCACTTCGCAAAGCTCGTTTACCAAAATGTCGGCTCACGTCGATCAGCACAAGGCTGTTACAAAAACCCTTGATTTATCCTACGATCAACTTCGCCACCGAATAGCTCAGACCGAGCGCACCATTCGCACCAGCAACATTCCCGAGCAAATTGCCCAAGCGCGTCAAGAACTCGAACGCCTGCAACGACAATCAGATCGACATATTGGTAATTTAAACCGCCGATCGTCTACGCCAATGGCCTCATCGGGTGGTATTGGCATTATGGATATCGCAGCCGGAAGCATGCTAGGCGATATCGCTCAGCAAGGTATTGCTATGGCAGGGAGCGCCGTTATTAGCTTCTTTAAAGAAATCGCGCAAAGAAGTGCCGAAAAAGAACAGGCCATTACAGGCTTAACTACTTTTTTGGGTAAAGAAGGAGCTACAGCGGCTTACAATAACATTCGTCAAGACGCAGCAGCAACGCCATTTGATACGGCCTCACTTTTAGAAGTCAACCGGTCGCTGATCAGTGCCGGACTAAATGCTGCAGATGCAAGACGCGATACTTTAAACTTAGCCAATGCGGTGGCAGCAGTTGGTGGAGGTAACGACGTGCTATCGCGAATGGCCGCGAACATGCAGCAAATTAAAACCGTTGGCAAAGCTACCGCGATGGATATCCGGCAGTTTGGTATTGCCGGAATTAATATTTACGAAATGCTGGCAAGAGCCACAGGCAAGAATATTGAGCAGGTTAAAGAAATGGATGTTTCTTACCAGCAGCTTGCAATGGCAATGGAACTCGCAGCTTCTAAAGGAGGCATTTACGAAGGAGCCATGGCGGCTCAAAGCCAAACGCGTGCTGGCCGATTTTCAACTGTTAAGGATAATTTTTCTAACGCCTTTGCCGACATCGGCGACGCTTTTGCGCCTATTACTGATCCACTTTTGGATTTAGCAGTGGAGATGAGTAACAAAATAACACCTCTACTTGAGAAAGCTAAACCTTACATTGAAAGCATAGGTGCATGGATCACCGGCCTCGTTAGCAACATCCGAGAAATAGGCACAGGAACTGGAGGCTGGAGTGATTATTTGGAGATTGCTAAAACTTATGCCGGAATCATTTTCGCGCACTTTAAACGCGTAGGATCGTTTTTGTATAAGATGGTTAGTTCCATAATTGACTTCGTTAAAAATTCGGAAATTCTGAAGGATGTTTTTCGACTCATCGGCTGGTGGTTCGATAAGATATCGAAAATCATCGGCTGGGTGCTCGATAAGGTTTTATGGTTTTGGGAGAATGTAATTAAACCCGTTTTAAAAGCCATTGATAACTTCTATAAATGGCTTAAGGGTGGCGGCGAAGTAAAAGTGACCGCGACACAAAAAGTAGTTGGTGCAGCTGCTGCACTCAAGCAAGAACCGAAAGCACCGCAAGGCGCGGCGACTATGCTTAAAAACCAAGAGTCGAGCGCTTCGACAGGTTCTACCATAACTGGTGGCGGTCCTAAAACTATAAATATCTCTATCGGTAAATTTTTCGACACGATACAGTTTACCACGATGGACAGCAAAGAGTCTATCGAGGAATTAGAGAAGTTGGTACTGGAGTGTTTGGCAAGAGTTGTATTTGAAGGAGCAAAAACAGCGAACGTATGATAACTAGCCTTGATCTTGTAGAACTGTATAAAACCTACTTTAAAGGTAACAGCTATGTTTTGCCCAATGCGGCAGACATTAAGACGCAAACACCGGCAATCATCTACGAGCTTGACCCCGCCGATCGGCCGCGCGGTAGTTTCGATTACTCGCAAAAAGGAATCGCTTTCAACAAGCTCGATTCATTCGGTTATCCGATTTGGTTTCCGGTTGAGTTTTGGAAGTCCAATCAATTGGTTATTGAAATTCAAGCGTGCACGGTAGCGGTAAATCTAAGCAAGCAAATTATTAGAACAGCCGTTTCAGAACGAAAAGGAGTTGTCATTGAACAATTCAATACCGATAACTACAAGTTCTCAATTCGTGGCTTTCTTATAAATAAAATGCGCCTGGTTCCGGAAGCTGAAATTACAGCTTTGAAACTACTGCATGAAACTACTGATCCTGTCTCGCTGCACGGAGCTTACCCTGAAATATTCTTGGATGAGTCGTGCCGTGTGGTTATTACTTCGGTAGACTTCCCAGAAGTTCAAGGCAAACAGCCGTGGATTCGTCCCTTCTCACTTCAGTGCGAGAGTGATTTTATACAAGACTTAATTATTCAATAATGGCATTTGTAATGACGTCGGCAATTTCAATTGGTTCTAGCAGCTCAGTAAAGGCTGCTAAAGTCGCGTGGAACAGCTCGGTTAACAGCTTCATCGATACCTGCTCTATCGATCTGCCTCGCATTACGCATATCAAGTCTGATAAATCCAGGACAGACGAACCGCGCGCACTGTCATCTGCCGAACAATACGAATTTAAAGAAGGCGATCGTGTTGAAGTTGCTCTGGGTTATAACGGCGTCAATAACCGCCGCTTTTCTGGATTTGTTCGATCGGTAAACATGGGCATTCCTGTCCGACTTGAATGTGAGGGATATGCGTATTTGCTTTACGCCATTATTTTCAATAGAAGCTACAGTACAACAACTGTACGCGCTATTTTGGAAGATTTGACTAATGGTACTTCTATTAAGATTTCGCCATTTGTACCCAATATTCCGCTGCGAAATGTTCGATTCAAAAATGCTACCGGCATTCAAGTATTGGAGTGGTTTAAAAACGAATGCAAGCTGGCGGTGTACTTTGATTTTGAAACGCTTTTTGTAGGTACGCTATTCGGCTCTCCTACCGCAACGGTTAAACTTAAAATAGGTTGGAATACGGTAAAAGATGATGATTTCAAACAGAGGGTTAATGACAAAACAGTTCGAATAGTAGTTCGCGAGCGCAACGCGCAAGGAGAGGTTAAGCGCGTACGATCGGAGGTTGAAAAGTATAGCAATGAAAAGGAAATTCGTGTGCGCACTGGTATCCCTGAAATTCAGCTTCAGGAAATTGCAAATCGTTTGCAATCCAAACAGAACTATACAGGCTTCGAAGGAAAGATCGTCACTTTTTTAGAGCCTTACGCCAACAAAGGAATGGCTTGTCAGATTGATGGCAATCGCTTTCCGGAAAAGTCGGGTCTCTTCTTTATTGAGACCATAACGGGTGATTTTAGTAAGTCAGGCGGCCGTCAAACGCTTGACCTGTCTTTTTTAAGCAATCAAGTCAAAGTCAATGGCTAAAGTTGAAGAAATAAGAGAAGGGCTCGAGCAGATAAGCAAAAAAGGTGGTCCCGAACAAACACTGCTGGCCATCGTGAAAGCGGTTGACGTAGACAATAAAACCTGTACGCTGCTGGATGATTCGGGGCTTGAAATATTCGATGTACGCCTTAGTGCAGTACTTACTGGCCACGCTTCGATTTTGATTGTACCCGAAGTGAATAGTTGGGCTTTAGCCACGCGAATCGAGCAGGATGATGAATGGGTATTATCGTGGGCAGAGCACGCGACGCGGATTACTCATCAAACAGACACAGCAGCTGTCGAGATTACCGATAAAATTGCCCTTTCTGCCAATGGAGAAAATGCCGCGCAACTCTTTGATGATTTGTTTACTGCGATCAGTCAGATGGTTTTTTCCCATCCGCAAGGTCCTACGACAGGATTAGTCAATGCCGCGCAATTCACGGCTTTAAAACAACGATTTAAACTGGTTTTTAAATGAGAAGAGGCATTTTACTTAGTGACGATTTATCCCTGCAGGTTTCAAATAGAAGCTTGAGAATTGGCGATGTTTCAGGTCAAAATCAAAAACTTTTGATCATCACCGACAAGGGAGAGGTTAAAAAACAAGTGACTCAAGGAGTGGGTGCTCGTCGATATGTGGAGATGAACTCGCAAAACGAACTAGCGCGAGAAACGCGCCTGCAGCTCATTGCCGACGGCTTTACTGTTAACCAAATCCGTATCGAAAACGCAAAATTAATGATTGATGCGAACTATTAAATCAACCGTAACGGCAGCTGCAGGACAGACCTGGAGTGATGTTTCCATATTGGCAACCGGCACAGCTGACTATGCGTTTGCAATCGCGTTGGCGAATGGTTTATCGGTTACCGACAAACTGGTTTCCGGAAGCTCTATTCATATCCCGGAAGGCTTAGAGATTCAATCTCGCGACCTTCAGTTTTACCAGGCGCGAAATCTCGCGCCTGCAACAGGTGTAACATTGGCGGAAATGCCACTTTTAGACACCGATCCAGGTATCGGTGAAATGATTATAGGAACCTCATTTATTGTACGATAATGGCACGAACGGCTACTGAAATACGAAATCAGATTTTTACGGCTTGGATGAACAATTCAATCCTAGCTGCTTTATATGGATTCAACATCGGCGATTCCTTTGAATTGACGTATAGCAATGTGTCTCTCGAAGCGCAACTGATCGAGGTAATCACACGAATTTTTCTAACCTTCGAACAGCTTTTTGATACGCACAAAGCAGAGGTCGATGAAATTATCGCTCAAAAGCTGCCGCATACGCCACGTTGGTACCGCAGTAAATCTCTGGCGTTTTTGTACGGTTTTGATTTAATACCTGACACCGACACGTTCGACACTTCAGCAGCCACACAACAGCAAATCGAGCAGGCGCGGATTATTAAGTACGCCGCCGTTCCAAAAAATGCATCAGGCGGTATTGTCCTGATAAAAATTGCCGGAGAAAACAATCAGGAGCCGGCTCCGATATCGCAGCAACAGCAGCAGGCGTTTGAATATTACATGACTGAAATTAAAGATGCCGGCGTCCGTTTTACGGTTATAAATATACCTGCTGATTTACTGCAGCTTACTCTGACCATCTATCGTGATCCGCTTGTGATCGACGAAAATGGATTAAACATCTTAAGCGGCGAAGCTGTTGTGGAAAACGCCATCACTACTTATTTAAAGCAGTTGCCCTTTGATGGCGAGTTGGTGTTGGCCAAGTTAGTAGACGCCCTACAGCAAGTCCCAGGTGTTGTCATACCGCATCTGGTAAACACCACAACGAGACAGTGGAATCAATCGCTAGAAAATTATGAACCAGCGCAACCTTTAAACGTCCGAACTGTTCCGCGAGCTGGTTATTTCAAGATCGAAAACTTTACTGGAATAAGCTATGTGGTTTAATATTAACATACAGGTTCTATTGGTGGAAACGCTAATTATCGCACTTCGTAAAGCTGATGTTGTGGCATGGATTCGACCGTTTGTAACGCCGCTGCAAAGCTTATACGATCAGTGGTTTGCCTATCGAAGATCAAATTTAATCAAGCTATCGTACAACAGCCAGGTGTGCTACTTGCGCAAAGGGCTAAATGATAGTTTCGACCCAGAACTTCGTCGAATTCTTATAACGGATGCACCAGCACTTGATCAAGATTTTATATACACCCGTCAAGAGAACTCGCCGGTCTATTTAGGCACGATGTTCTTAGAGCAAAATTTTATGTACACCGGCTCTGGTGTTGACTTTTTTGTGAAAGTACCAGCGGAGTTACTTCAAACTTCTATTGAAGCAATAAATGCATTTGTTGACTACTACCGGCTATGCGGTAAAACCTTTAAAATAATTGAGTTATGAATCTTTTGAATTTCAACCAACCGGGTGGTTTCCCGCTATCAACAAACATACTAGACCAAATGCAAAAAGCATATAGCATTTTCAATGCTTTAGCTGCCGTTACTGGCAATTTTGCAATTATTAGCGGTTGCGAACTTGTAGGTCAAAATGTTTCAAACGGTGTTGTTTCAATAAACGGCGAAGTATTGGAATTTCGAGGAGGCCAAATACAGACACATGTTGTTATAGCAACAGACACAACATCACTGCAATTTGAAGATCAAAACATTAAACAGGTTATTGTAGAGCGTTATGTGCGCTTTGGTACCGGTGTCGAATCGTATGCTTGGGAAGATTTCGCGAGAATTTTTCCGACCAAAGGACTCGGTGAAATCTTAGAGCAAAAAGCATTACAATCAACCGTTGAAAGCTTTGAAGAACGGCTTGAATTATTAGAGCTACAAAATGCAGTCTTTCAAGAATCAGGTGCAATGGTTCTCTGGAACAAGCCTGCTAATCAGATTCCACAGGGATGGAGAGAGGTAGTAGATTGGCGTGGCCGTATGCCCGTTGGTTGGGACCCTGGAGAGCAGGAATTCTCCCAATTAGGAGCAACAGGAGGTGCTAAAGAGAAAACACTTTCCATTGATGAAATGCCAGAGCACTATCACCACACGCCAAACAGTGTTTTTAAAAGTTTTGCCGCATTGGCCGCAGACTACGGCAACAACTCCAGTACCAGAGCTTTGGATGGAACTTCAGCTGACAATGAAATGGCAATCGGGAATCTTGGTAATAATTACGATACACCCAACGGCGAGGCCTTGGAAAACAGCGTTGGTGGCGGGGAATCATTCTCGCTGCTAAATCCTTATCGAGTAGTAATGTTTATAGAATTCATTGGATTATGATAGTTTCAAGAAGTACACTAAAAAACTGGTTTAAAACCGGTTTAAAACCAACCGAACCGCAGTTTTGGAACTGGTTAGACAGCTTTTGGCACAAGGGAGACGAAATACCTGCTCAGAGCATTAAGAATCTGCAAAATTTGTTGGATCAAAAAGAAGATTTGCAAGCAGCCCCCAAGCATTATAAGTATGGACAGCTACAAGTTTTCTATGGCCCCAATCACGAGGTCGATGGTGAGCTTGAACCGGGCGATATAGTGAAAGGCTGGCTCGGTTCCGTCTTTATAATCGAGGCTATTTACCTCGGTGGTCCAACAGACAACCCTCAAAGTTTCAATATTTTGAATTCGTACGAATTTTAATTTTTAATCACTTTATATCATGGCAAAAAAGAAGAGAAGGCACAAAGTAGTGCTTACTAACCCTAACAATCCGAACGATCGCATTCAGATCATCAACGACAACGATGGTTATCGGGTGCAAAAAGTCACTATTTCCAAAACGGTGACTGATTTAGAAACTATCACGTTTAATCAAATTCCTAACACCTAATGAGAAATTTAATTTTATCAGCATTTTTAATGCTATGCATCAGCCTCTGTGCACAAGTTCAAACCATTAACAGTCAGCTCCGGCTTAACAATGTGCAACCAGGCGCACCTTCAGACAGTGTGTTGGTTCGTGGTTCCAACGGTATTGTCAAGTTTCGCCCGGCAAGTGAAATTGGCGGAGGTCAACCTTTTGTACCTTCTTTAGAACAGGTTACAGATGTCGACAATGTGACTCGAAACTTCATTGATGTCAGAAATCAATCTGGCACAGAACGAAGTATGTTATATGCAGGTAGAGCAGAATTCAACAATTATAGTGAGTTGAACAATGCAATTTTATCAAGAGCCGAAATATCTACAAGGGATAATGGCGCTAGTATTTTAGTCAATTCCGATAACTCACTTCTTAGTGTAAACGCTGGTACTCGTCCCGAAATTTTTGGCAGTGACGGGGGTTTAGAAAACATTTTAGATTTCGGTTTGCCTCAAAATGTTGGAGTTATAGGCACTGCAACTAGGTTTTACTTGCCAGAACTACCTTATGAAAGCGGAGGTCAAATATTGGCAACACAGGCTTATGTAGATGATGCAGTCTCTAACGGGGGAGGTTCAGGAGCCGGTAATCTAGAATCTGTTTTATCTAATGGTAATATGAGTATGTACTCTATTAGTTTAGTAGATGATATAAATAATCCAACTCAAACAGCCAACGTTAATAAAGATAATATTAATTTTTCGGCTAGTATAGAGAGACCTGACCCCGCACAAATTGACGTCAGCTTAGGGTTAGATTTTGGCGGAGATACTCCCGGTTTAACTATAAGACAATCTACAGACAACGGAGAAACTCTTTTTAGTTTATTAGCTGGTAATGGTACAGCTTTATTAAATGCAAGAACTCCTGATACAAGTATTTTATTGGATTTTGGAACACCAAATAACGTTGGCAATTCTGGCGGAGATACAATATTTTATTTCCCTAACTTACCGAATGGTTCCGGGGGACAAGTTTTAGCCACAGAGGCTTACGTTAATAATATCATAGGCTCTAGTGGTGGAAGCTCCGATTTGCAAACAATCACGGACAATGGTTCAACAACTACAAACCCTATACAAGTTGCGGAACTAGGACTTTATGATATAGCAAATGATAGCTATGCTACTATGTCATTTAACGATGGCTCTTTTGGCGTGTTTAACGATGGCGGTGTAGGTTTTAACATTGATGTTTACAACCGGAGTTTGATGATTGGTAATCCTAATGGTGCATCAGGTGGTTCTTGGAGAATAAGTCCAGGGTTTGGAGCTAGTATTTCTGGCATGGATCAAGTATTTCTTCTTCCAGATGTTCCTACTGGAATACTAATGACAGATCAAACCACTAGAAATTTAATCAATGGTGTTGCCTTAGCTCAAAGTGGAACTGTAGTTTCAAATCAAGATATAAACGTTTACGTCTTCACAGGAGCGGGAACATTCGCCCCTACGAACACAATGCCTGTGGGTAAGATTTACAAGATTAGAAATAATCATACCGCACTGATCACCATTGATCCATCGGGTTCTACTCAAATAAATAGCAGTTTAACTCACACAGTAAGCCCTGGGAAAACATTGGAGATACTGTGGACTGGAAGCAATTACATAACAATTGGCGACTACTAATTATGGAAACCTTTTTATTACAACTTCTCGGAACCAACGACGTCGCCACATACTTGGCAGCGTTGTTTTTTGCACTAATTGGAGTGGCCATTGTATTGTTGTCGAAAGCCAATAAGCGCAATAAGCATTCTGAAAACACACCAGTCACCTTTTCGGTCAAGTTTTTATTGCTTGATAACTTACGTGAAATCATACTCGGATTTCTACTGATATGCCTAGCGCTTCGTTTTTCAAATGAATACGCCGGTACCGAGTTAACCATGTGGTACGCTTTAGGCGTTGGCCTGAGCTTGCAAAAGGTAGCGCAATGGATATCTAAAGTAGAAATATCAGCAAGAAAATAGTATCAGCTGGAGGCGCTGATTAAAAAAGTCCTCCGACATTTTAAAAAACTTCCTACGGTATTTTAAATAGGCACGACCCAACAGTCGGAGGACAAAAGTCTTCTGATGTTGGGTCGTTGTTATTTTAAGCCGTAGGAGTTGCAAAGTTAGTCATCAATTATCAATCAAAAAATGAATAAGTACCATTTAATTTTAAATAAAATCTTAAAAAAAGGCAGCGTCCAGTCTAACAAAAAGGGCGACATCACTTATCTGTTAAACCAAAGCCTTGAGCTCAAGCCAATTGATTTATTAGAATTGTTCGAAGGCCACGCCGTGGCCAAAAAGAAGTTAAAAGACGAATTACAGTTGTTTATGGCTGGCGAGCGATCTACCGAAGCATACCGGAACTTGGGTGTAGATTGGTGGAATTATTGCGGACCTATTTTGGTAAACAGCTACCCGACGTATTTCGAACAGTTGCCAAAGCTCATCGAGAAGATCAATAATGAAAAAAGAGAGTCAAAGAATTATGTGCTATTCCTGGGAGCCAACAATACTGAAAGTAACCAGCATCCGTGTTTATCTTTAATACAGTTCCAGATATCAAAAGGAAAGCTGGTTATATCAGCCTATCAACGAAGCTCGGACGCGAATCTAGGCCTGCCATCAGACATCTATCACTTGTATTTGATTTCAAAGCAAATTGATGTCCGCCTGAAGAGCATAACCCTGTTCCTGGGTAATGTGCACATATACCGCAACAACATCGAGAGCACACAGGAACTACTCGCAGGAAAGTCCGCAAAATTCGCTTTGAATGTCTGATTTGTACACTATAAATGTACGCATAACTAATTGATTTACAAAATGTTTTAATTAAAAAAATCAAATAAATCACAATGAAAACCCCTATAAGTTACTACGGCGGCAAGCAAAACCTTTTAAGTACGATTTTGCCGCTAATTCCGCCTCATACAACGTACATCGAGCCCTTTGTGGGAGGCGGAGCGGTTTTCTGGGCAAAACCGCTCTCAGAGGTCGAAATCATCAACGACTATAATCGCGAGCTGATAAATTTTTATGAATGCGTGAAAAATGAGTTCGTCGAGCTTGAAAAAATGGTGCGGATCAGTCTTCACAGCCGGACATTACATTCAGATGCGACTGTGATCTACAACAACCCGCACATGTTTTCACGCATTAAGCGTGCCTGGGCGGTTTGGGTTCTGGCGGCTCAAAGCTTCAGCTCCATGCTCGACGGCAGCTGGGGATATGACAAAATCAAAGGCACAACTTCGCAAAAGATTGCCGGCAAGCGCGATGCTTTCACCTACGATCTGGCCATTAGGCTGCAACACGTGCAGATTGAAAACACCGACGCGCTTCGTATCATCAATAGCCGCGATTACGATGACGCCTTCATTTATTGCGACCCGCCGTACTACAATAGCGACTGTGGCCACTATGATGGCTACAGCGAGCAGGATTTTGAAAATTTACTGATCACTCTGTCGAAAGTAAACGCTAAGTTTCTGATGAGTTCTTACCCTAGTAAGTTGCTGGAGAAATACACCGCAGACAACGGCTGGCACACTATCAAGATAGCCCAGACTGTCAGTGTGGCCAACGGAACAGGAAGCCCGGGCAAACGCAAGATTGAGGTGTTGACAGCGAACTACGATTTGTCTAATCCAAACGGAAGCGTTTTAAGGCTATTTTAGCGGCGTTTAAATGAAGTTTAAACCAATGCGAGAGATTCGCGATTATAAACGCACACAGCGCAAAAAAAGGCACATTCCGATTTGCCTAGTGGCACATTTCGATTTGCCGATTATAATTTTTCGCGATACCTCAGTATCCCAAAGAAAATACGCCTATTATACCAATTAGAT
>JAIXTU010000037.1 GCA_027483785.1 Flavobacterium sp. | reverse complement strand
CAAGACGAGTAGTTTCCTTTCCACGGAATTCCTTCTCCACGGTCGAGTTCCAAAATCCAGCCAGCAACGTTATCCAAAAAGTAACGGTCGTGCGTAACAGCAATAACTGTTCCTGCATACTGCGCCAAATGCTGCTCCAACCACAACACTGATTCGGCGTCGAGGTGGTTTGTAGGCTCATCCAATAACAAAACGTCGGGTTGTTGCAATAACAAACGGCAAAGCGCCACACGACGGCGTTCTCCTCCCGAAAGATGCTTTATCGGTGTGTCGGCGTCAGGAGTGCGCAAAGCATCCATGGCAATTTCTAGTTTGGTATCAATTTCCCAAGCGTTTAAGGCATCAATTTTATCTTGTAATGCGGCTTGTCTGTCCATTAATTGTTGCATTTTGGTTTCGTTTTCATAAACCTCAGGCAACATAAAACTGTCGTTAATTTCGTTGTATTCGGCTAGTACCGTCATTGTTTCGGCAACGCCTTCGCGTACAATATCAATAACAGTTTTATCTTCATCAAGTTGTGGCTCTTGTTCCAAATAGCCAACAGTGTAGCCAGGCGCGAAAACCACATCACCTTGATAGTTTTTATCTACTCCTGCGATAATGCGCAGCAAAGACGATTTTCCGGAACCGTTTAAACCGAGAATACCGATTTTTGCTCCGTAAAAAAAGCTTAGATAGATGTTTTTTAAAACTTGTTTGTCGCTGCTGCTATAGGTCTTCGAGACCTTCTGCATGGAAAAAATAACCTTCTTATCGTCTGACATAAATATTAATTAATTGAATTTAAGCGTTTTATAAACATTGTATTTTAAAAACTACATGATAGGAATTGTGAAAATGCTCGGCTTTTTCGACAGTTTGTAAAGATAGTTTTTTGATTTGAATTTTGTTTTGCACTGAAACAGAATCGAGCGCTGGTGAAGAAACGCTCACCTGGGGACTTAAATGCGATCAAATATTGGAAATGCCGAACGTCAAAGTAATGGTTCGACTAGTGTGTCTCACAGGCAATTTCAGTATGGACAAGCATTGACACAAAAATACCTGATGATATAGATGAAAGGTTCTATAGAACTAGTAAGACAATAAAAAAAAACGCCCGCAATCTTATCAATTGCGAGCGCATTTTTTGGATATGAGCTTAAATCAACTTTACCTACTTAACGTTTAACGAATTTTTTAGTTTCGACGTTACCGTTTGCACTATTGATTATTTTCACCACATATACACCAGCTGCAAGACGCGTTACATCGGTGTTTATGGTATTTCTTCCTTCTTGTAAACTGTGTGTTTTATTACTTACTACACTTCCATTTGCACTATACACCAAAATGTTTACACTGGTGTTTTCAGTGCCCTCTATGTCAATGTTGAAATTGTTAGAAGATGGATTTGGGTATAACTCAGAAAAAGTTAGTGATTTGATTTCATTGTCATCAGCAGGACGAAATTCACAAACTGGTCTGGTTAATGTCAATGTTCTAGATCCGCTTGTAGAAAGTGCTCCGCAAACAGTTCCTGAAGCTACAACTCTTATTGAAGATGTTGCAGCTAGAGTAGCAGCAAAAGAGACTACCACATTATTTGTCCCTTGACCACTAACTATTGTTGCTCCAGCAGGAACTGTCCAAGTGTAAGTTGAAGCAAAAGGATTAATTGCGCAAGTATATGTAACTGGAGAGCCTATCATGTCACATTGAATACTTGTTGGACCTGTTATAGTTGCAGGAGGGGCCATAGTTCTAAAGATTCTTTGAGTTCTTAGGCCACTAACTGCACAACCATTAGAAGCTTGTATTACGATTGCGTCCACACCAGAAACAAAATTACTTGGAAATACAACTGAAAACGACAATTCATTAGTAGTTGTAATAGTGTTCGTTGTATTTGAAGGATTAGCCAACGACGTTACAATTGATCCCGCAGGTGCAGTTATCGTCCAGCTTGTTGCAAAAGCAGGAGCCGCAGCGATACTATACGTATAAGCACCAGTAGATGGGCATACTGAGTAAAACTGACCCGTAATAACTCCAGGAGTAGATGGAAGTCTTCGCGTAACAGTTAAACTTCTTGGCAATACACTCGTTCCAATGGCATTAGCAGCTGAAACGCTAACAGTGCCTGAAACTGAAAACGCCGTTGAGTAATTTACAGATATTGCGTTAGTACCTTGACCAGAAACTATAGTAGCTCCGGCAGGAACTGACCAAGTATAAGAAACACCAGGCACTTGCACTACTGCATAATTAACATTGTTACTTGTTCCAACAACAGCACAAACATTAACTAATGAAGTTGTAATTGTCCCGGGAGTTGCTGGCAATGCTTTCGTCCCAGTAAAAGTTCGAGCTGTACTTGGACAACCCGCTGAGGATACTGCTTTAACAGATATTACAAAAGTACCCACACTAGCAACTGCCGTTGAAAAGTTAACAACCAAGGAATTTGTGCCTTGACCAGACACGATGGTAACATCGGCCGGAACAGTCCAATCATAAGAAGCAGCATTTGCAACTGCGGCAATTGAAAAAGTTACGGGTGTGCTTGTCCCAACAAAATTTCCAAATACGCTAGACGATACCGCTACAGCATTGCTTTGAGCTGAGATAGTACCTGGAGTACTTGGAGCAGCATTAGTATTAACTACAATTAACGCTCTTGAACTTTCAACACCACTTGCATTGACTTGAGAAACCCAATAATTTCTAAATCCGACTGTAGTTGTAGGAGGTGTTGGAGCAGTAGTCGAAGCAGTTCCACCTGTTGCAACGGTGTACCATCTTAAGGTACTTCCTTCAGCAGCGATCGCAGTTAACGGCGTAGCAACAGCCAATCTACAATAATTTACGGGAGAGGTTACGATCGGATTATCGCCTACTGATATTGCAACGGCCACTCTTGCACTTTCACAACCATTGATTGTTTGTGATACGAAATAAGTACCCGATTCCAATAAAGTTGTAGCCACCAAATTTGAACCTCCAGTAGCCGCAGTGTACCACTTTAATTCAGTTCCTATCGCTACTAAATTAGCAACAGTGGCACCATTAAAAAATGTTTGAGGAGCCGCTGTTGGGGTTGGCGT
>JAIXTU010000068.1 GCA_027483785.1 Flavobacterium sp. | reverse complement strand
GAAAGGAGAGGTGCGGAAGCATTTTTCCGGGTATTTTGGCACATAATGCATTCAATTTTATTCAAATGTTTCTACAGTAATCGTTTCTAAAAGGATGATAAAGAATAATTAACTATCTTATACTGATATTTCATGTTCAAAAAATCCCAACGTCCATTTATATTATTGTTGCTAAGTACGACAGCATTCAGCCAAACCAAAACCTTTCAATTTGATTGGGAAAAGCACTTAGGCAAAGAAAAACTCGCTTCTATTATCCCTTATAGTGGTCTCACCTTTTTTAAACTCTACTCAGAAGCAGTGAACAAAGCTGGTACAGAAAAGAATTTATTGAGTGAGGAGGTAACGAATTTTATAAAAAGTTTAAAATAATTAGTTTTTATCTAACACGAAATTCTTCAATCAATAAAAAAGTAAACTAAACATCATGAAAACAAAACTCATTTTACCATTATTGCTACTAGCATTCACAAGCTTTAGCCAAATACCCAATACGCTAACCCCAGCCGAAAAAGTGTATGGTCTATCAAAATTTTGGCAAGAGGTTAATTACAATTTTGTCTATCTAAACAAAGTGGATAGAACTATGTGGGATAATCGCTATAAAGAACTCATCACCGTCGTTCAAAACACAAAAAACGATTATGAATACTACCGCGAACTGCAAAAGTTTTGTGCTTTGCTAAAAGATGGTCATACCAATGTGTATTTGCCTAAAACCATTCAACAAATGAATACTATGTTTGGTGACTACAGAATATTTATTGAAAATATTGAAGGCAAAGCAATTATCACTAGAGTAAATCTTAGTAAAAAAAATGAAATTCCTATCGGTAGTGAAATCATTGAAGTAAACGGCATGCCAATACAAAATTATATGCATGAAAAAGTCGCACCATACATTGCCTCATCAACTGATTATGTGGTGCAAGACGAATGTGTTTCAGGTTTATTACGTGGTCTTGAAGGGGAAACCTATGTGATAAAGTTGAAACAGCCCAACAACAAAATAGTGGAACTAAAGCTGACACACAAACTAACAGAAGAGAAAGAAGTGTATCCACCTTTTGAAACCAATAGGCAGTTATTAGATTTTAAATGGATGAATAATGCCACTGCTTATTTGAGCTTAAACTCATTTGAAGACCCCAAAATAGACTCCTTATTTGTTGAGAAATTGCCAGAACTATACAAGGCAAAAGCCCTAATCATTGATTTGCGATACAATGGTGGTGGTAGTTCAAGCGTAGGTGCGGCTATTTTAAAATATCTTTCAAATGACACCGCTTTTCATGGCGCAAAAAGTACTACGAGAGAACACAATGCTACCTACAAAGCTTGGGGAACATTTTTTACGGAAAAAGATACGTTGAGTGGTATCCCGGAATGGAGTATGACTAAGCAAGAAGTCACCAAATATTATTTAATGGCAAAAGACAAGTATTATTATCAATTCCCCTACGAAACCGAAGCTATTAAATTAGATGCTAAAAGAATTGTGGTACCTACCGTACTTTTAATTGGCCATAATACAGCATCCGCTGCAGAAGATTTTTTAATTCTTGCAGACAATCAAAAACACATGATAAAGATTGGACAAAATTCTTTTGGAAGTACTGGTCAACCCTTAATGTTTGATCTTCCAGGAGGCGGTTCCGCAAGGGTTTGCACTAAAAAAGACACGTATCCAGACGGTCGTGAATTTGTAGGTTACGGTGTAAAACCCGATATAGAAGTTATTCCTACACTAAATGATTATTTAAAAAAGAAAGATCCTGCGTTGGATAAAGCCCTTGAGTATTTGAAAAGTAAACTCCAGTAAACCGCTGCAATCAAACCGAAAGACTATCAAGATTTTTTTCAAAAAAGCAAGGCAGATGATCACATTCAGAGCAACTTTTAAATGGAAAAATTAGTAACAATAATCCTTTAATTTTTATACGAATTACAATGAAAAAACAAACGCTACTCCTGCTAGTAACTTTTTTCACTGCATCTGTATTCGCTCAAGAAAAAGTAAACTTCACCAAAAATTTTCAGCAACAAAACCAAGGGAAATACAAAATTGAAATCAATGAACTGAAAGAACTCATTCATATCATGATTGCCATTACCAAAACAGGCAAAGAGAATGACGATATGATTCAACAGCAAGGGCAATACTACAAAGACGTATTAACCTATTTTAAACCCTACGAAAACGAGGCAATTGTTAAAACGTTTGATTCGCTCGTTAATGCTTCTATTTACAATTATATTTTTTTAACTGGTAACGGTATAACTTATAAATTCAAAGGAAACAAGTTGGTAAAAGATGAGGTATTTGAATTTGTAGCTAATAAAGTCGCAGATGTTGAAATTAAAGTAAATCCAATCACGACCTACAAAAAACAAATCGAGGACTTTGCCTTGAAATCAAACTTCAAAGCATTTTATAATCAACAAAAAACATACTTCAATCAGATAATAGCTGATTATGAAAAAAAAGCAAACCTAGACAAACAATGGACTTGGCTAGAAAAGAAGTTCAACTCAAAAATTAACAGTTACATTATTTACTGTTCCCCATTAATAAACGGCCTAAACTATACCGGCGAATTTGACAACAATAACTTCAAATTGGCATATATGGTTCTTCCTTCACTCGACAAATATCCCAAAATGACCGAACTACAAAACGAAATTCTGAACACACGAGTGATGTTTACTGAAATAGATCATAATTACGTAAATCCACCCTCTGATGCCAATGCACAAACCATAAACGAGCTGTTTAAGGACCGATCCATTTGGGTAAACGAAAATATGTATGGAACATCCGCCTATCCTAACCCAATTAAAGTCTTTAACGAATACATGACTTTTGGCGTTTTTCTATTGTATTGCAAAGACCATTACGACGAAAAAACATTTACTACAACAACAGCTGATGTTATCGCTTTAATGACAGATAGAGGTTTCCCGAAAATGAAAGATTTCACAACTAATTTATTTAAGGTGTATGACGCGAATGAAAACAAGAAAATTGAAGAGTGGTATCCTGAGTTTTTAAGCACATTTAAAAAATAATATTCCATCATGAAAACAAAAATTAAAATTCTCGCACAAACCATTGGTAAATACCTACTATTATTGGTTATTTGGATTTTTAGTATCGTAGTTGCACAGAGTTTATCACCTTTTATTGACAAACAAGATAAACCAATCTCAACACTTTTATATGAATTTCTGCCTTTTCTTGGGTTATTTATTGGCCATCTTGTAGTTATTAAATTTTTTGAAAAAAGTAATCTGTCCTATGTTAGAATTTATAAAAAATCAATTCTTTCAAATACAGTTAAGGGTTTTGTAATTGGACTTATATGGATCCTGATTTCTGCTTTAGTTATTGTTTTAATAAACAAAGGAGAAATCAAAACAAGTTTATCAATGCCTTTTTCACTTTTACTAAGCTATTTCATCATATTATTTATCAATTCAGCCATGCAAGAGTTGTTAGTTCATGGTTACTTATTTTCTTTATTACAAAAAAAGTATTCAAATTGGGCAGCACTAATCACTACATCGCTTTTGTTTTTATTACTTCATCCTGGAGCCATAAATTCTGGAATAATAGCCTCAATTAATGTTTTTGCCGCCGGGTTAATTTTCGGATTAATTACCCTAAAATATGATAGTTTACTCAACGCAACAATAGCTCATACGGTTTGGAATTACTTTGGTGCCGTTTGGTTTGGCTTGATTCCTTTAACTGCATATCCTTCAATGAAATTAATTACTGTTGAGGGAACTCAACTATTGGTTGGAGATAAAAATGGCATGGAAACAAGCATCATCGTTACTGTAACGGCAGTAGTTTTTGTTTGCTTTTTAGTGAACAAAAAGATGCTTTATGTTGAAAATGAGCAATAAATGGCAAATTTTAAAACAGAAATCCGACAAGCAACGGAAACTGATATTGATGTTTTACTGAGTTTTGAAAAAAACATTGTTGCTGATGAGAGACTTTTTGATAGTACCTTAAAAGAAGGAGAAATTCATTACTATAATTTGATTGAGTTAATAAGATCCGACGATGCTAAAGTACTAGTAGCTGTAATAAACAAAGAAATTGTAGGTTCCGGTTATGCCAAAATTTTACTTGCTAAAGAGTATGAAGATTGTAATGAATATGCCTATTTGGGGTTTATGTATGTTAAACCTGATTTTCGAGGTAATGGAATAAACAAAAGAATTCTAAATAAACTTATAGAATGGGCGAGAAAAAGAAACATTAGTGAAGTACGATTACAAGTGTATGATGAAAATGTAATAGCTAAAAACGCATATTTAAAGTTTGGTTTTAAGCCACATACTTTAATAATGAGAACAAAAATAGAATTATAGAATTTAATATTTAAAACACAATTATGAAGCAGATTTTTATTTATTTACTACTGCTGTTATCGTTAAACGTTTACAGTCAAACCAAGTACGAGAAAGACTTTATTGAATTTTGGAATGACATAAAATCCAACTATGCTTACCTCGACCAACAAAAAATAGATTGGAATAAGGTTAGAGAAATTTATGAACCAGAAGCGCAGGAAATTAAAAACAACGATGAGTTTATTCAGTTTATGGAGTCTGTTCTCAACGAGCTGTATAACGGGCACAATATATTAAATATAAATCTTGACGTTTCAAATAAAGTTGTACCAATTGGTCAAGATATACGAGTGGAGCAAATTCAAGAAAAATATTTTATAAGCGATTTAAGAAAAGATGCTGGTGCTGAATTATCTGGATTGAAAATAGGACAAGAAATAATAAGGTTTAATGGGAAAAGCGTTAAGGAACAATTGGTCAATTTTTTTCCAAAACACACCAATTCCTATTCATCTGAAATGAAGCAGTATACATTAGATATGCTTTTTGCAGGTAAACATAATACAAAACGCGTAATCACAATAAACCAAAACGGTATTGAGAAAGATTTCTATCCAGACAATTTAAAAGCCAAAATTTCGTCAGCACTTTTAGATCAAAAAATACTTTCAAAAAAAACGGCATACATCAAAATAAACAATTCATTATTTGATAACAATTTAATTGCTGAGTTTGATAAGGCTGTTGATGAGTTTTTGAATTATGAGAATATCGTGATTGACTTAACCGAAACTCCTAACGGTGGCAATACAACTGTTGGAAGAAGCATAATGGGTAGATTTATTAGTAAAACAATGCCTTACCAGCAACATGAATTTGATGAAAAAGAATTTGAAACCAAAAGAATGTGGCTTGAATATGTTACACCAAGAAAAAAACAATTTAAGGGCAAGGTTTTTATTTTAGTGGGGCATTGGACAGGAAGTATGGGTGAAGGTATAGCTATTGGTTTCGATGGTATGAAAAGAGCAAAAGTGGTTGGGACTAAAATGGCAGGTTTGATAGGTGCCGTAAATAATTTTGTATTAACTGAAACAAAATTACGTTATCAAATAGCTACAGAAAGACTGTATCATATCGATGGAACTCCAAGAGAAAACTATCGCCCAACTGTACTAACAAAAAACACGAATGAAACAAATGAGTTTTTAAACAAACTGCCATAAAAGCGAATTTTATGAGACTGTAGTCAATCGTTCAATCAAAACCGTAACATAGCCTCATCAAAACAAAACTCATTTTACCATTATTGCTGTTAGCATTCACAAGCTTTAGACAAGTACCCAATACGCTTACCCCAGCCGATAAAGTATATGGTTTATTAAAATTTTGGCAAGAGGTCAACTGTAATTTTTAACACTTGGCCTAAGATCGAGTTTTAGTTCAAAAAGATATCCCTTTTTCGATAAAATAATTTAATGCCCTATGAATCATTTAGACAAACCTTTTGAAATACAGAAATTTCAAACCACCTGCGAAGATGGTGTAATTTTAAAAGGCGTTTTGTTAATTCCAAAAATTCCTAAAGCAGTGGTACAGTTTAATTGTGGCACAGCTACCAAAAAGGAATTCTATCTTCAGTTTCTAAGCTTTTTAGCCGAAAAAAATTACATCTGCTGTCTTTGGGATTATCGTGGAAGTGGCGAGTCGGCACCAACCAATCTTAAAGATTGTGATTTTACTTATTCTGATTATGGCCTAAAAGATATGCCAACCATAAAAAAGTACTTAAATCAAAGATTTCCTAATTTACCTTTTCTGTTTTTTAATCATAGTACTGGTGGGCAACAAATTGGATTTATGAACAATCTTGAAAACGTAAACGGAGCAATTAATTTTGCAGTTTCAACTGGATATATGCCCAATATGCCCTTGGGCTATCGATTGCAATCCATGTATTTCTTTCATCTTTTCACACCACTAAGTATTTTGTTTGTGGGTTATCTAAATGCAAAGAAATTTGGTTACATGGAAGATTTGCCAAAAAATGTTGTGAATGAATGGAAATCATGGTGCTTGAAAAAGGACTACTTTTTTGATAAAAAATTTTATGGAAAGTCAGTGCCAAAGGGCTGTTTTAAAAATTTTAACTTTCCTATTCATACTTTTTATACTGTAGACGATACTATTTCGAATGAAAAAAACACAAAAAATTATTGGCAACATATACAAAGCAATAAACCAATTACTTTCACTAAGTTGATTCCATCGGATTATGGATTAAAATCAATTGGTCATTTCGGATTATTCAAAAAGTCGATGAAAAACGTTTTGTGGGAATCCGTATTGAAAAAACTTGACGCGTTTACAGTTTAAAAAGATCAATTTAGAATTGTGAAAAATGTGATTTCATATTCTCTTCAAACTCATTAAAACCTCTTGACCTTAGAGAGACATTTTTTAAATATTTAACGTGAGTTCGACATAAAAACCTTTATTAGATCGCTTGAAATGAAAGCTTTAGATTGGCTACTAATAATTTCGATGCGCTATTATTTATAGCGAATCATTTAAACAGCCGCTTACGTCGTTGTTTTTTTGAGATACCTCGGTATCCCAAAGAAAATACGCCTGTTATACCAATTAGATCTATAAAACAGTCCGATAAAAAAATGTTTTTAAGTCAT
>JAIXTU010000340.1 GCA_027483785.1 Flavobacterium sp. | reverse complement strand
GAGCAGCACAGTTTGCTAAAGGCAGAATTTTCTTGCTCATTTGGGCAGCTTTTCCGGCTTTCGGCTGTATCTTTTTATTCCGCGAAGCTCCAAAAAAAGGATGCCGTCTCTATCCGGGCTGCGAAAATCGTTACCTTCAAATTGAGTACTGATTTTGATGAGTTTGCCCCTTTACGGATCATTCTTGGGGAAGCTAGTCTCGGTGGCAATCGGAATCGAGACGTTCACCATTTTACGTTTCATATTCCCGCCCGAACCCACAATTCGTCGGTGCCTGAGCTTGTCGAAGGCAGCATTTTTAAGGCAACATTGCGTACTTTGTGGAAAATTGTGCTCATTAAATCGTTTTAAATTCGAAATTTTTTCAAATTACGGTTTTTCCGTAAAATTTATTTCTGGGAATTTCGTACGTGGGAATCGCTCCCCATCCCACCCGCCCCCATCGAGGCGAAGTTTTGAAAAAAAATCGACATACGATTACGGGTTTTCCGCATATTTTTTGGGAAGTAGCAAGATTGGAGTATTAAGATTTGAGTATCAAGATTGGAGTATTAAGTATTAAGACTTTGATGAGTTCACCACTTTTCGTATCATTTTGGGGAAGCTAGAGGCGAGTCCCGACACGTGTCGGGATAGTCCCGATTGCGATCGGAATCGCGACGTTCACCACTTGACGTTTCGTTTTCTCGCCCTTACCCACGTATCGGTGGTGCCTAAGCGAGTCGTTGGGTTAACCGTAAAGTGCACAAAATAGGAACTTTTTCATTTTTCCCTTTTCCCTTTTCGCTTTTCGCTTCTTTCGCTTCTTTCGCTTTTCGCTTCTTTCGCTTTTCGAACTTTCCCGCGCGAACGGGTGCAGCGACATCCTTTTGGGCGTTATGATTTTCCACTAAAGTTTTGCCCAAAAGATACAGCGGAACACGTGACGGCGTGAACAACTTTTGCGGAGCGACGACTCGTTTGCCGGCGCGCCCAAAAAAACTATTTCGAAATTCCCGCAGCCTGAATCATCGGAATTTGCGGCAGTATGAATTGCCAATAGGCTGTGTCGCCTTGCAACAAGCGGATTTTCTCGGCTTGCAAGTACGTGCCAATGCGCTCTCTGTCGGAAGCATCGGTTTTTAACTCAAATCCGTTTTCGTTGGCGTATGTTATAAATTCGGAGATTAGGCGCTCGTTGATTGCCAAAGAGGAGATTTTAGATGTGTTGTACTTAAAATTGTCCCATTTTTCAAAAAGGAAGTTTCCGGGAATGGGCGATTGCAACAACAAGAGCAACCGTTCTTTATCGAGATTTGAATCGAGCGCCACAAAAACATCGGGAACAATGCCTCCACCGCCGTACACAATTTTTCCTTTTGGAGTCTTGAACTTTTCGAGTTTACTCAGTTTAATCGAGTCTTTTACAAAAAGTTCGCCGTTACTTAACCGATCTTCAAAACTTTCGTAATAGGCTTCGGTTCCTTTGCTGTACGGACCTTGAATGCTTCGTCCGGTTGGTGTGTAGTATCTCGCAATGGTGAGTCGCACGGCCGATCCGTCTTCGAAACCAATTTCGCGTTGCACCAAGCCTTTCCCGAACGACCGTCGGCCGATAATCGTTCCGCGGTCGTTATCTTGTACTGCACCGGCAATAATTTCGCTAGCAGAAGCGCTGTATTCGTCGATTAAAACTGATAGTTTTCCTTTTTCGAATAGTCCGCCGCTTCTAGCAATACTGCTTTCTTTCTTGCCATCTTTTGCTTTGGTGTAAACGATCAGTAAATCTTTTTGAAGCAATTCGTCGGCAATCGAAACAGCTTGTTCCATGTAGCCACCGCCGTTGCCGCGCAAATCGATGATTAGTGAAGTTGCGCCCTGGCGAAGAAGTTTTTTCAAAGCAGCGGAAAATTCGGCAGCCGTGTCTTCGGCAAATTTTGAAATTTTGATGTAAGCGGTTCGGTTTGGTAGGAGTACCTCGGCTTCGATGCTGGAAATATGAACCTGTTGTCGTTTAAACTGAAAGTTCAAAATTTTGTTTTGGTTTTTTCGGAATACTTTCAAACGAACTTCGCTGTTGGGCTCGCCTTTAAGGTATTTGAACAGGGAGTCGGTTGCGAGTTTTCGTCCGTAGAGTTTGTTTTTTCCTTCGAAGAGAATTTTATCACCGGCTTTGAGTCCGGCCGCGAGTGCTGGTCCGCCGTCGAGCGTTTTAGTTACCGTTACGGTGTCTTTCAGCATCATGAACGATATTCCGATTCCGACAAAATTGCCGCTGAGTTCTTCGCTAACCTGTGTCATTTCGGACGCATTTATGTAAACCGAATGCGGGTCGAGTTGTTGCAATAACTGACTGATGGCTTTATCGACTAATGTATCGGTTGCAACGCTATCAACGTATTCGTTGCCAATAACTTGCAGTAAACGATCGATTTTATCTTTCGACGAAAGTGAATTTGGTTTGTTGGGAAAGTCTAAAATTGTACCCAGTAAAATCCCCAACACCAGCACAGCAAACAACACTACGGGAACGTAAACTTTAGAAATTTTCATAATTCGGAGAAGTCTTCTATTTGAATGATGTCGACACCCGCGCGCTCAAGAAATTGGAGTCCGGCATCGTCTCGGTATCCGTTTTGGTACACTACGCGTTTAATTCCGGCTTGATGTATGAGTTTACTACACTCTTTGCAAGGCGACAACGTAATGTAGAGCGTGGCGCCGTCGCAGGTTTGTGTAGATCGCGCGACTTTTAAAATGGCGTTGGCTTCGGCGTGCAAGACATACCATTTGGTTAGACCTTCATCGTCTTCACAGCAATTTTCAAATCCGCTTGGCGTACCGTTGTAGCCATCGGAGATAATCATTCTATCTTTCACGATGATTGCTCCTACTTTTTTGCGTTTGCAATACGACAGCTTGCTCCATTCTGAAGCAATTCGCAGGTACGCTTTATCGTATTTGTTAATTTTTTCTGGATTCAACGGAAACTAATTTTCTCAGCGTAAAGCTACCAAAATTTTGCTGCGATTAACATAGGAAGTACAACTCCTAAAACAAATGCAGAACCCGTTAAACACCAGTCTCTTTTGGAAAATCGGAAGAAGGTTTGTACAATATATGCGAGTACAAGCACCACTAAAACAACGATGATTTGTGCGGCTTCGATACCCAGTGCAAATTCGAGAGAAGGAAGTATTTTCTCGGAAGGTTTTCCGGGCAATAAGCCGTTGAAGTAATTCGAAAATCCCAATCCGTGAATTAAACCAAAAACTATCGTTATGATAGAAACCACAGAAATGCTTTCTTTTTTTGCATTTTTTCCGGCTGTGAATAGATGAAAAAGTGCTGTGATACAAATGGTTACTGGAATTAAAAACTCGATAACGTCAACTCGAATAGCAATTAATCCCAAAACGGAGCACAACAACGAAAGCGTGTGACCAATTGTAAAGAAGGTCACGAGTAGCAATACGCGTTTCCAGTCGGAAAACGAAAAGGGAATAGTTAATGCGATGAGAAACAATACATGATCGTAGGCATTTACGTCGAGCACATGGCGGAGGCCAATCTCAAAAAAAACGAGAAAATCGGTCATTTTAGTAGTAGTTGGGACGTAAACTTACAAAAATCTCGGATTGCGGAAAAATAGTTGATTTTATTCTACGCGATATGGAACAAAAATTATGCTAAACCTCGTTTAAACTTCGTTAGCCTGCCCGTTAAAATCAATTATATTTGTCGGATAACACAAAATTTTAAGTATGTCGATTTCAGATTTATTCGATAGTGGGTTTAAAGACAGAAATAAAGGTCATTTTGCCTCGATTGTACGCGTTGCCATGGAAGACGGCGTGTTGGATACCGAAGAGAAAGCATTTTTAGATAAGCTTGCGAATCAATTAGAGATTTCTGCAGATGAGTATACGGAGATTGTTGCAAATCCTTTTAAATACCCGATCAATCCGCCGTATTTGCATACGCAACGTTTGGAGCGTCTTTACGATTTAAGCAGAATGGTTTATGCGCACAATGAAGCTGGACCGAAACAAAAGGAAATTCTTACACGCTTTGCACTCGCACTTGGTTTTACACCAGGAAACGTGAAGTATATTGTCGACAAAGCTTTGTCGTTATTGGTGTTAACAGTCGATTTAGACACCTTTGTTTACGAGATGCAGCACATGAATAAGTAAGTGGAGCGATCCCATAAAAAATCCGACACTATAGTCGGATTTTTTATGGAGTTCACTTTCGATTATTTTTTTGCTTTGGCCATAAATTCTTCAGCTTTCGTAACCATATTATAGCTTCCGCAGAAGAATGGAACACGTTGATGCAATTCGGTTGGTTTGATTTCGAGAATTCGCGTAAAGCCATCCGATGCTTTTCCGCCGGCTTGTTCGGCAATAAATGCCATGGGGTTGCATTCGTACAGCAAGCGCAATTTTCCTTTTGGTGCTTTGGAGCTCGTTGGGTAAATATAAATTCCGCCTTTAATCATATTTCTATGAATATCGGAAACCAAACTACCGATGTAACGCGAGGTGTACGGCCGATCTTCTTCTTCTAATTGACAATACTTGATATAATCTTTCACACCTTGGGGAAAGTGCACGTAATTTCCTTCGTTAATCGAATAAATAGTGCCATCGGGTTTAAATTGCATATTGGGATGCGACAAGTAAAAAGTTCCGATAGCCGGATTCAGTGTAAAGCCATTCACGCCGTGCCCAGTAGTGTATACCAACATGGTCGAAGTTCCGTAAATGACGTAACCCGCGGCAACTTGCATGGTTCCGGGTTGTAAAAAATCTTCGATGGTAACGGGTGTTC
>JAIXTU010000271.1 GCA_027483785.1 Flavobacterium sp. | reverse complement strand
TTTATTGTTACCTCACGGATACGAAGGTCAAGGTGCCGAACACTCTTCAGCACGGATGGAGCGCTACCTACAAATGTGCGCCAACGAAAACATGTACATTGCTGATTGTACTACACCAGCAAACTTTTACCACTTGTTGCGCCGACAAATGAAAACGTCGTTCCGCAAACCGCTTGTTGTTTTCACACCAAAAAGTTTACTCAGACATCCTTCTGTAGTTTCGTCTTTAGATGAATTGGCAAACGGTCGCTTTCAAGAAGTAATCGACGATCCAAATGCAGATAAATCAAAAGTGAAATCCTTGGTGTTCTGTACCGGAAAATTCTATTACGATTTAGTTGCCGAGCGCGAAGCTTTGGGAAGAACCGATGTGGCATTGGTACGTATCGAACAACTATTCCCGCTTGCCACCGATCAATTAAAAGAAATTATCGCTTCGTATCCAAATGCCGACGATTACGTTTGGGCACAGGAAGAACCAAAAAACATGGGTGCTTACAGTTATATGTTGATGCATTTCAACTGGATTAAACTCCGATTGGCTTCACTAAAAGCATACAGCGCACCAGCAGCCGGTAGCTACGCACGTTCCAAAAAACGTCATGCTGCGGCTATCGCCATGGTTTTCGACAAGAATTTATTTAGCTAAGAACACCTTTTATTATATACGCCAATGAAACCTGTATTCGACGCCACGATTCAAGAACTGCTGCACGAGCGGTTACTTGCGTTGGAAAATTATTTCAACGCCGACTCTATTTTTTTCTATGGAGCCATAAACGACGGTCTTGACAAACCTTTTCGAGATTTAATTGAAGAGCTGAAAGCAAATTCAAACTCAAGAGAAATTCGCGCAGAACAAATAGCTTCCTTACTCGGAAATAACAGTCATTGGTTATCGCATGGTCGTTCTATCGATGCTTCTACCCTTTCAAATTTTGTTAAATTGCGAATCGAAAATTATTCAAATGACGCCGAATTGACTACTTTAGTGCGAGATTACAACGATCTTATTTGTCAATACATTCAACGTTCTGGAATAGAAACTTTTTTTCATACAAGAACATTCATTTAACTGACAGTACTATGAAACAAATAGCAGAAAAAGTTGACGCCGTTTTGAAAAAGCATCGTACCGAGAACGTCGCACTCAACTTAAAAGAATTTGAAAAGTTGGCTGAAAAGCTCGATACACTTTCTAATCGTCAGAAACCCACCTACACTTTACCCGCAACAAATACATTGGGAAGCCCAATAAATGTGCATCGTAATAAATAATCTAGAAGTTTTAAACGCATACTAAAGCAAAATGAGCAATATCCTAGAAATGAAAGTGCCCTCTCCGGGCGAATCAATCACCGAAGTTGAAATTGCAACTTGGTTGGTAAAAGACGGCGACTATGTCGAAAAAGATCAAGCAATTGCCGAAGTGGATTCCGATAAGGCAACACTCGAACTTCCGGCAGAAGCCAGCGGTATTATTACCTTAAAAGCAGCTGAGGGCGACGCCGTAGCAGTGGGCGCCGTAGTTTGTTTGATCGACACCTCAGCAGCTAAACCAGCAGCCGGAGCAGCAACTGAAGCACCTAAAGCCGAAGCACCTAAAGCCGAAGCACCAAAGGCAGAAACACCCGCAACTCCAGCCGCAGCTGCACCAACATACGCCGCAGGAACGCCATCGCCAGCAGCTCGTAAAATCATCGATGAGCGTCAGCTTGACCCAACTGCTATCAAAGGCACCGGAAAAGACGGACGTATTACAAAAGACGATGCCGTAAACGCGCCAGCCAGCATGGGAACGCCAACCGGAGGAAACCGCAGCTCATCGCGAACCAAATTATCTATGTTGCGCCGTAAGGTTGCCGAGCGTTTGGTAGCCGCCAAAAACGAAACCGCTATGCTTACCACTTTTAACGAGGTAAACATGACGCCCATTAACCTCATTCGCAACCAATACAAAGACGCATTTAAAGCAAAACACGGCGGATTAAGCCTCGGCTATATGTCGTTTTTTACAAAGGCGGTTGTTCGCGCATTGCAACTGTACCCAGATGTAAATTCGATGATCGACGGAAACGATAAAATTTCGTACGATTTCTGCGATATTTCAGTTGCCGTTAGCGGACCAAAAGGTTTGATGGTTCCGGTAGTTCGCAACGCCGAAAACTTAACGTTTAGAGGTGTAGAAGCCGAAATTAAGCGCTTGGCTTTGCGCGCTCGCGACGGACAAATTACCGTTGACGACATGACCGGAGGAACGTTTACCATTTCAAACGGCGGCGTTTTCGGAAGTATGCTTAGCACGCCCATCATCAACCCACCGCAGTCGGGTATTTTAGGCATGCACAACATCATCGAGCGCCCTATTGCCGTAAACGGAAAGGTCGAAATTCACCCGATGATGTACGTAGCGCTGTCGTACGATCACCGCATTATCGACGGCCGCGAGTCGGTTGGTTTCTTGGTAGCTGTTAAAGAAGCACTCGAAAATCCGCTCGAATTATTAATGAATGGCGACGCTCAGAAAGCCCTCGAATTGTAAAAAGAAGTTAGTTTTTATACAGAAACCGATACTGAAAAGTGTCGGTTTTTTTATTAAACTGAGTTCGATTTAAAATTGCGGTCAGAAAACAGCTAAGTGGTTGGTTACAAGGCAGATTTTTTTGGGATACAGGAGTATCGCAACAAAATCTAACGAAGTAGGCAGCCGTTTAGCTGTTTAGCTTGGCAGTTGTTCATTTCAATTGCTAATTGATTTCAACATTTGTTCATTTCAAGCGTTCTGACAAAGATTTTTAATCGAACTCAGGTTATTAGGGCGTGCCGGCGGAAAAAATGTGCACCAAAAACAAATGTGCACCGCCGTCAGGCCATACGCTGCAAAAATTTTGCCCTTTTGCCAACCGTCTGCCACTGCACTGTGCTTCCGTTGGTCGCAAATGCAGCGGCGTCGGTTTTGGCAAAACGGCTGCAATTGTTTTCCGCTGCTGTCCTTCACGCAGGGAATACGTTATGATAAATTTTTAATCAAAAATCATCGTAGTGGAATCGACATTGAACTACCACGCATTTCTGATCCACTCCGCGTTCGCCCACAACTTTATATGGCAACCGATGTTCGCTGGTTATGCGTTAAGGTATATATGTTTCTGTAGCTCGTTAATTAAAATAGCGCTCTATATCTATCGTTTTAAATTCGCCACTTTCGAACTGCGAGATAGATTCGTCGAGCCAATTTCGATTCGCTTTTGTCGAAAGCAAATGCGATGTCTCGATGATAGAATTATACTCTTTAATAGACAGACATACAACGGCATCATTTTCCTTCTTGCCTGCTACGATGAGTACATCTTGCGAATCGGCCACCTCAGCAAGATATTTGTTAAGTTGCTTTCGGAAGCTTGCTAAAGTAACTGCTTTCATTTTATGTGTTTTGCGATTTTGAATGAAGTAAATTTAAT
>JAIXTU010000278.1 GCA_027483785.1 Flavobacterium sp. | reverse complement strand
CTTTTCCAGCCGCTTTTATCGAACGTGTAAACGAAAAAAATGAAAAAGGCATCATCGCCGAAGCGGTAAGCATCGATAAAGTTATTCAAAATCGTCCGCACGAATACGCGGTTATCATCGATCGTATCTCGCAAGACGTTCCATTTTATCGCGCATTCCTTAAAAATGCGGCTTTAACCGGTACGAACGTTATCAATAATCCGTTTTGGTGGAGTGCCGACGATAAGTTTTTCAACAACTGTTTGGCTGATACCTTGGGAGTTCCGCTTCCAAAGACTGTTATTTTACCTTCGGCAGAACATCCAACCGACACTACGGCTAAGTCGTTCCGGAACCTCGCATATCCACTCGATTGGGAAGGCATGTTCGATTATGTAGGCTTTCCAGCATACATGAAACCGTATGCCGGCGGCGGTTGGAAAAATGTATATCGCCTTGAAAATCGCGATGAATTTTGGCAGAAACACCGTGAAACCGGCCAATTGGTAATGCTTTTACAAGAAGAAATTGTTTTCGATTCGTATTTCCGCGTGTATTGCTTAGGCAGAAAAGCGGTACGTATCATGCCATATGAACCAAGAAACCCGCATCATTTGCGATATGTGGTTGATAATCCGGTAACCGACAAAAAATTGTTGGCTACGATTAAAGATTACACGTTGCGTTTGTGCAACGGCTTGGGCTACGATTTCAATACGGTAGAGTTTGCTGTGCGCGATGGAATTCCGTATGCAATCGACTTTGGTAATCCTGCACCAGATGCCGAATTAACTTCGGTAGGAAGAGAGAATTTTGATTGGGTTGTGGAAGAAGCCGCCAAAATGGCCATCGGATTTGCTAAAAAACACAAATCGGGTCAAATGAATTTGCGTTGGGGCGACTTTATCAAGCAATCGGCCGCACTTCCACTCTAAATGATGTTTAACGTCAGATCCAAAAACACATGAAAACCAAGCTACCCACTTTTACTTTAGGAGTAGAAGAGGAATACCAGATAATTGATCCTCAAACACGGGATTTACGTTCGCACTTGTCGAAGATTGTCGACGGCGCCAAGATTATTCTCAACGAGCAGGTAAAAGCCGAGATGCATCAAAGCGTTGTTGAAGTAGGAACCAACATTTGTAATAACGTTGCCGAAGCCGAATCGGAAATTAAGTTTCTGCGTTCTAAAATTGTCGAATTAGCCGATAAACAAAATTTGGTTGTCGGTGGTGCGGGAACCCATCCGTTTTCGCGCTGGCAAGATCAACCAATTACAGACGATCCGCGCTATCACAACATTGTAAACGAATTGCAAGACGCTGCGCGCTCCAATCTGATTTTTGGTATGCACTGTCACGTCGGTATCGAAAATCGAGAAATAGGCATGCAATTAATGAATCAAGCCTGCTATTTCTTGCCGCACATTTTTGCACTATCGACCAACTCGCCTTTTTGGGAAGGTCGACAAACCGGATATAAATCGTTTAGAACTAAAGTTTTCGATAAGTTTCCCAGAACGGGCTTACCCGAATATTTCGATTCGGTTTCGGCGTACGACAATTACCTCGACACTTTAGTGAAGACGAATTGTATCGATAATCCCAAGAAAATTTGGTGGGATTTGCGTTTGCATCCGTTTTACAATACGATCGAATTCCGAATCTGCGATATGTCGTTAACAGTCGATGAAACCATGTGTTTGGTGGCAATCATTCAGGCGATAGTCGCGAAGTTGTATAAATTAACCGTACAAAACACCAGTTTCAATATTTATCGATTGGCACTTATAAAGGAGAATAAATTCCGAGCTGCGCGTTATGGAATCGAAAACTGCATGATCGATTTTGGTTTGAAACAGGAAGTTGAAACCAAATCATTGATTTTAGAACTGCTTGATTTTGTAGAAGATGTTGTCGATGAGCTTGGCAGCAGAAAACAAATTGAGTATGTGCATCGCATGATGGCTGAAGGTACAGGTGCCGACAAGCAATTGGCTGTTTTTAATCAAACACAAGATTTAACGAAAGTAGTAGATTTCATAACTACCGAATTTACGAAGGGACTTTAACATTTCGTTGCCTTATATTTGCAACTTGACACAACACAAATGAATCAAGAAATTAAAATTGCCATACTCGATATGTACGACGGTGAGCCCAATCAAGGCATGCGCTGCATCATAGATATCATAAACCGATTCAATCAGTTAGTAAGTTTTAAGGTTTTTAATGTTAGAGGAAAAGCAGAATTTCCCGCTTTAGCCGAATACGATATTTATATCTCGACCGGAGGTCCGGGAAATCCTTTAGAAGGCGATGGCGTTTGGGATGCGCAGTACTTCAATTTTATTGATGAACTGATGCTTTGGAACAAGGAAAAACCAGTAAAAAAGCATATTCTATTTATATGTCATTCCTTTCAAATGGCTTGCAAACACTTCGGACTTGCGGAAATAACGAAACGAAACGACACCTCTTTTGGCGTAATGACCGTTCACAAAACCAAAGAAGGATTTAATGATCCGATCTTTGAAGGATTAGACGATCCGTATTATGCGGTAGATTCACGTGATTATCAGGTAGTTCAGCCGAAGTTGAGCGTTTTCAAAAAACACGGTGCGCAAATATTGTCGCTTGAGAAAATCCGCGACCATGTGCAGTACGAACGCGCAATTATGGCCGTTCGATTCTCAGAATACGCCATCGGTACACAGTTTCATCCAGAAGCCGACCCAATTAGCTTCATTGCCAACTTGCGCGACGAGAAAAAACGCGAGCGCATAAAAGCCATGAAAGGCAGAAGAAAATTCAGAAATATGTTAGAAGATTTACTTGACGACGAAAAGGTATATCGCACCAACGAAACCTTTATCCCAAACTTTCTTCGAGCTGCTATCAATCATTTGCTTACCAACAAGAAAATCCAATCTAATTAGCAATAACAATGATTGCAGATTACAGAAAACACTTTAACGAGGCTTTTTCCCTCGAGAAGTATGAAGCTTTTAAACAAGCTGTTGCTTCCGATTTCGATTATATGCCTACATTTAGGATGGCCGAAACTCCGTTGTTTGTCGATGAATCCTTGAAAAAGCAACTCGTTGATGCTTGCGAACAAGTCATCGACTTTATTAAAAATCCGGATTTCAAAGCACAAACGCAACGCGCGCTAGAACTCAACAAAGAAGTGCCAAACGAAACCGAGCACACTGAGTTTTTAGCCATCGATTTTGGAATTTGTGAAGAAAACGGAGCTGTAGTTCCGAAACTAATTGAAGTGCAAGGATTTCCGTCGCTTTTTAATTTCCAAATCGAAATCTTCGAAAAATTCAAAAGCGTATATCCATTTTTGTCGGAACTAACACCGTTTTTCAATAACATTAGTTATGAAGAGTACTACGAAATTTTAGGTAAAGTAATTCTAGGGAATCACACTCCTGAAGAAGTAGTGCTTTTAGAAATCGAACCAGAAAAGCAAAACACAAAAATCGATTTCTACTATTGTGCGCGGCAATTCGGCATCAAAGTTCTTTGTGTTACTGAGGTCATCAAACAAGGAAATCAGCTATTTTACAAAGATAACGGCACTTTAAAACCGATAAAACGGATTTACAATCGCGTGATTTTTGACGAGCTCGACGTTCGTACCGATTTAAAACTAAACTTTTCATTTACAGAAGATTTAGCTGTCGAATGGGCCGGACATCCAAATTGGTTCTTCCGCATTAGCAAATTCATATTGCCATATCTTAAAGGAGAATATTTTATTGATACACAATTGCTAAGCGAGATCGAAGAGATACCAACCGATTTAGAAAACTACGTACTAAAACCACTTTTCTCGTTTAGTGGCTCAGGAGTTGTTTTTCACGTAACGAAAGCGGATATCGACGCGGTTGTCGATAAAGATTTATATATTTTGCAGAAAAAAGTGCATTACAAACCTGTAGTGCAGTCGCCCGATGGATTGGTAAAAGCTGAAATTAGAGTACTTTGTTTGTGGCCAAACGGAGCAGACCGACCTAAACTGCTTTGTAATTTGGTTCGACTAAGTAGAGGAGAAATGATAGGAGTGAAGTTTAACAAAGACAAAGATTGGGTAGGAGGTACCCTTGGCCTTTTTACAAAATAAATTATGCCCTTTAGATCAAACGACCTTAAAAATGATTTAGTTCGTCTGGAATTACTCGTGCCTGAACATTTCGAAGAACTGTACAGCGTTGCTTCTGATTACCGCATTTGGGAACAACACCCAGAAAAAAATAGACACGAAATTGAAGTTTTCCGAAAGTACTTTCACAGCGCGCAAAACGCCGCTGCTACCTACGTGATTCGCGATCGAGTAACTTCCAAAATTATCGGTTCATCCCGTTTTTACCAGCACAACCAATTTTTTAAAAGCATAGCTATCGGATACACGTTTCTCGCAGTCGATTATTGGGGAGGTGTCTATAACCGTGCGATCAAACAATTAATGATTAATCATGCTTTCTCGTTAGATATCGAACAGATAATTTTTCATGTCGGCAAATACAATTTCCGTTCACAAAAAGCAGTACTCAAATTGGGAGCAAAATTGTTTGGCGAATCCGAATTCGAATCAACAAGTAATAATCCTGTTAATCTGGAGTTTCGACTTTCTCGAGAAGATTGGGAAAAGCACAATAAACTTTACGAGTAAAACGCTCGCAAAGAAAAAAGCTGTACTCGTTTAGACTACAGCTTTTTTTATGATAAACCTAAATGTTTAGGTTACGCTTCTTCTTCTTTTTGACCCATAAGCATCAAATACGCTTTCAAAAAGGCATCAATTTCACCATTCATAACGCCATCAACGTCCGAGGTTTCAAATTGTGTTCGCACGTCCTTTACGAGTTTATAAGGATGCATCACGTAATTTCGAATCTGCGAACCCCACTCAATTTTCATCTTTTTGGCTTCTATTTCATCGCGTAAGGCTTGTTTTTTCTTTAACTCAATTTCATAAAGCTGCGATTTCAACAACTGCATAGCCTTATTCTTGTTGTCAAGCTGCGAGCGTGTTTCCGAATTCTCAATAATAATTCCAGTTGGATGGTGGCGCAATCGCACGGCCGTTTCAACTTTGTTTACGTTTTGACCGCCCGCACCGCTCGAACGCATAGTTTCCCAACTAATGTCTGCCGGGGAAATCTCGATTTCTATCGTATCATCAGCGAGCGGATACACATAAACTGAAACAAATGAAGTATGCCGCTTGGCATTGCTGTCAAACGGAGAAATACGCACTAATCGATGCACGCCGTTTTCGCCTTTCAAATACCCAAAAGAATAATCGCCTTCAAACTCGAGCGTTACCGTTTTGATTCCGGCAACTTCACCCGCTTGAAAGTTCAATTCTTTCACTTTGTAACCGTTTTTCTCGCCCCACATTAAATACATACGCATGAGCATGGCAGCCCAATCGCACGATTCCGTTCCACCAGCACCTGCAGTAATTTGTAAAACGGCACTCATGGCGTCGCCTTCGTCCGACAACATATTGCGGAATTCAATAGCTTCAATGTGTGTACTAGCCGCGTCAAAGGCAGCGTCGAGCTCTTCTTCGGTAAGTTCGCCTTCGCGGAAAAACTCTAACGCCAATTGCAACTCTTCGGTTAAATTCTCGGCTTTCTTGTAGTCGTCTACCCACTGTTTTTTAGAACGCAGTGTTTTAACAAAGGCTTCTGCTTGCTTGGGTTGATTCCAAAAATCCGGTGCCAAAGTCTTTTCTTCGTCGTTGGCTATTTCGATAAGCTTGGCATCTATGTCAAAGATACCTCCTCAGCGCACCAAGGCGCTCTACAATACCCTTAATCTGTTCGGTATTTGTCATAAATAAGTCTAATTTTGCGTGCTCAAAAGTAAGACTTCTTTGCCTACAAATGGAAATAAACTTAATTAGCGATACGGTTACTAAACCAACACAGGAAATGCTCCGTGCGATGTTTCAAGCACCCGTGGGCGACGATGTGTACAAACAAGATCCAACGGTGAACGAATTGGAGCGAAAAGTGGCCTCCTTATTTGGTAAAGAAGCTGCCTTGTTTTTCCCGTCGGGTACTATGGCCAATCAAACGGCTATTAAATTACATACGCAACCGGGCGATCAGCTGATTTGCGATAAATATGCGCACGTTTTTAATTACGAAGCTGGCGGAGTAGCCTTCAATAGTGGAGTTTCTTGTGCGTTAATCGACGGTGATCGCGGGAAAATTAGAGCCGATCAAGTGCAGGACGCTATAACCGATCCGGAGTTTTACCACAGTCCGCTTACAAGTTTAGTTTGCGTTGAAAACACAACCAATAAAGGAGGCGGTGCGTGCTACGAACTGAACGAACTTGCTGCCATTGCCAACGTTTGCCGCCAAAATAATTTGAAATTTCATCTCGACGGTGCGCGAATTTGGAACGCTCTGGTAGCTAAACAACAGCAACCGTTAAGCTTTGGAGCCTATTTCGATACGATTTCCGTTTGCTTTTCCAAAGGTTTGGGTGCTCCAATCGGTTCGGCTTTGGTAGGCGATGCGGCACTAATTCACAAGGCGTTACGTATTCGAAAAGTTTTAGGAGGCGGCATGCGTCAGGCGGGCTATCTAGCAGCCGCAGCTATCTACGCACTCGATAATCATGTAGGTCGTTTGGCCGAAGATCACCGCAGAGCTAAAGAGTTGGGAGCCATTTTGTCGCAAATGTCATGGGTGGCGCGCGTTGAGCCTGTCGAAACCAATATTGTAATTTTTTCTCTACAACCCGGTTTAAACGAAGCGGCTTTGATCCAGCGTTTAAAAGAGCGTAAAATCTACATCAGTAGTATGGGCAACAACAAATTACGCATGGTCACACACCTTGATTACAAAGAGGTTATGCACGATTATGTATTGGAAAGCATTAGCCGAATTGGTGCACGTGTAGGATAATTTCAGTATTTTTTGTTATGCCCTTCCGGCGGGTCGTTCCTCCGACGTTGCCTCGCGAGTCCTATCTTGTGGTGAACAACGAACGTGTCAAAGGCTTTTTTCCCTTTTTACGCTTCCTTCGCTTCCTTCGCTTCTTTGGCTTCTTTGGCTTCTTTGGCTTCTTTGGCTTTTTTCGCTTCTTTGGCTTTTTTCACTTTTTTCGCTTCTTTCGCTTCTTTCGCTTCTTTCGCTTCTTTCGCTTCTTTCGCTTTTTTCGCTTTTTTCTATTTGTAGCTTCATCCGGCTGTTCGCTCTAG